>NZ_JBFUES010000171.1:0-10002 GCF_056403875.1 Bradyrhizobium sp. P2_E8 | reverse complement strand
CACAAGAACGTGTGAGGAGGCAAGTCCAATGAATTGGGGAGCGCTCTGCAGGCCGCGCGGTTGCCGCGGGTTTTTGTTGCCCGCCATTCTCGTCTCCGCGCTCTGGGCGCCCTTGGCATGCGCACAGGACGTCCGAAGCGCTCCCGGCGAGCCGGGACCGGTCTTTTCGGATAGCGGCCCCGATGCCGAGATCTACGGCGCGGCCGAAGGCTATCCAGTCGGCACGCGGGGGACCACCACCCAGCTTGACAAGCTCGTCGGGGTCTACAGCCATTTCGGCGAGATCTACCCCTCGCGCGCGATCGCTCGCGCGACGGCGCCCTGGCAATTCAAACGCGCGCCAGAACCATCGATCGCCTACAGTTTCGGCACGGAACGGCTGAGCATCGCGGATTACCTCAAGCGCAACCCGGTGACAGGACTCCTGATCGCCAGGGACGACACCATCCTGTACGAGCACTATCAATATTCGCGGACCGACCACGATCGCTTTCTTTCGCAGTCCATGGCCAAGACACTGGTCGGCATGCTGGTCGGGATCGCGGTCTCGGAAGGACGGATCAAGTCGATCGACGATCTCGTCTCAACCTACGTCTCTGGCCTTGCAGGAACGGAATATGGAAACACATCCATCCGGGCCTTGTTGAACATGTCTTCGGGCGTCGAATTTTCGGAAAACTATGATGGGAACGATGACATAGCCCGGCTTGGGCGAGCCCTGTTCGTTGGAGAGACAAAAGATCCCGCCGCCGTCGTCGCGCAATTCAATACCCGAACCGCACCGCCGGGGACCAAATGGCACTATGCAAGCGTGGAAACCGAGATACTGGGCCTGGTCCTGCGCGCCGCCACGGCCACCCCGGTTGCCGACTATCTCCACGACCGGATCTGGGACGCCATCGGCACCGAAGCGGATGCCTCATGGGCGATAGACGGTAGCGGGCAAGAGATTGCCTTTTGCTGCTTCAACGCAACCTTGCGCGACTATGCGCGCCTGGCCCGGTTGCTCGCACACGACGGCGCCTGGGAGGGTCGTCAGTTGATCCCGCGACAGTGGCTGTTGGATGCCACGACCGTCAGACCAGGCGATGGTCATCTCGCTCCGCAAGTGGCCACACCCTATTTCGGTTACGGCTATCAGGTGTGGCTCCTCCCTGGCGAGCAGCGCAGATTTGCCCTGCTCGGCATACGCGGTCAGGTCATCCTGGTCGATCCCGCCTCGAAACTCGTCATGGTGCACACTGCCGTTCGCAAAAAGCCGTCCGAGCCGGGAGGCCTCAGGGAACCGCTTGCGTTGTGGACCGCCGTGCTTCAACAGCTCGGAAAATAACGATCTGACAGGGCTTTGAACCTCATCACGGCGCACCTGGTTGCCCGCTATCGCATTTTTGAGACATTGACGGCTCGACCATGTCGGCATGGACCGGTCTCGATCGTCCTTGGGCGGACACATCTCGGAAGTGCCGTGGATGGACCCCGCACACGTCGGTGATGCCGTCACCTTGAGCCGTGAAAATAGAAACAGGAGCAATGTTCATGAGGATCAGCGTCGAAACCACCGTAGCAGCCCCCATCGATCGGGTCTGGCGCGCTTATACGACGCCTGCCGACATCGTGAAGTGGAACGCCGCGTCCGACGACTGGCATACGACCAAGGCTACGGTCGACCTGCGAGAAGGCGGCCTCTTCTCGTCTCGCATGGAGGCCAAGGACGGCAGCATGGGCTTTGACTTCGCCGGCACCTACACAAAGATCGTTGAGCACAAGCGGATCGAATACGCGTTCGGCGATCGAAAGGCCGAGGTCGAGTTCGCGCCCGGCCCGAATGGCATTGTCGTCCGCGTCGTCTTCGACAGCGAGCCGACACACTCGGTCGAGCAGCAGCAAGGCGGCTGGCAGGCGATCCTCGACAGCTTCGCACGATACGTGGAGGCGAAGCAGAAGACGTCGTGAGGCCGTGCGGGGGCGGGAGATGGAGGTCCCTGACGGGCGTCGTGGGCTTTCCGCGCGGAGCACCTGACGGAAACTGAATAGTTCGGGAATAGCCGGCTTGGGGGCCGCCGCGTCGGTTTACCCTTAGCCGGCGACCTCCGGTTCGCGCCGGACCCCGGACAAGCCGCTGCGTTGCGCTCACCGACGCGATGGGCCAGGAAGAGAAGTGCGATCTAACCGCTCGTCGCGGCGCGATAGAAGGCTTCCACCTTGCCGAGGTCCTTTGAGTGAGTGCCCTCTCGATCCGTTCTTGTTTTCGAATCAACGCCGGCAGGTCGCACCGACCGAATAGCTTCTTTGACATTGTCCGGTCCGAGGCCACCAGCAAGTATGACCGRGGTGCGAACACTCTCCACTATCGTTCGACTGATGCTCCAGTCGTGGGTCACGCCCTGCGCGCCGATTTGCACATCACCCGTGCGATGACTGTCGAGCAGGATCCAATCGACAACCCCATCATATGCTTGCGCCACGCCTACTGCCTCAGGTCCCGCGACAGGTACGCTGCGCATGAATTTGGTCTTCGGCAGGGACTTTCGCAGCGCCACGACAAGATCGGGCGTAAGCAATTCGCTTGATGCACCAAGATGAACAATGGGCGGATCAAGCTCTCTCGMCATCCGTTCGATAAGAGCGACATCCGCCGAAAGGAACAGCGCGGAAAGTACGGACGGCGCCCGCATCATCTTCATGACCGCTAACGCCTTCTGAACCGGAAGCTCCCGGGGGAAGGCTCCATCGCCGACGAGCACGCCGACATGATCCACGCCGATTGCAGATATCGCCTCGGCTTCCGCAGGTGTCGCGACTTCGTAAATTTGCGTCAGCATTGTCTTACACGTTGCCACCACTCAGTTGAGTAGACAGGATGGGCAGGTCTTGGGTCAACGGCCGTTTTGGGTCGATCGCGCCGGTCGGGCGCTCGGACATGTTCGCGTATCGCTTCTGAGACGGGCGGCGGGCGTGGTGTCAGCGCGTGCCGGCAGGATCCCTGCAAGCAACGATGTCGCGGGGAGATTTTCGACCCGCTACCTCCGGCGGAGAGAATACGGCCAGGTACCCTCCATCCCCTGCGAGCTTATATGTGGCGACCTCGCGATAGCCGACGGCGGTCAATTCGCAGCGCAGGAGCTCGATTGGCGTGCCATGCTTCGACGTCGGAAGCTCGAGGTCGACAATTCCGACCCGTGCACCCTGCTTCAAGGCGGGCGCGAGATTGTAGAGGAAGGCATAGGGTTGCGCTATCTCGTGATACATGTGCACAAGGATTGCGGCATCCAGCGACGAAGCGGGCAGACGCGGGTCGTGTGGTTCGCCGAGCGCGAATTGCACGTTCGTCAACTTCAGAGATTCTGTTCGCCTGGCGAGTTCTATGAGGTAATCCCGCGTGACTTCCTGGGCAACGACAGAGCCGGCGGGTCCGACGAGGTACGAGAGTCTGACCGTGTGGTAGCCACTGCCTGCACCAATGTCGCCGACTGTCATGCCAGGTTTCAGTTCAAGAACGCGTGCGATCTGGCCGGCCTCATCGAGAGCGTCGCGGCGCTCTTCGGCGGAGCGGCGTGAGCTGACAATCCGTGCAACAGGGCGCTGTGGTGAGGGAAACTCGTTTGCCGCAACTCCGGGGGGAGCCAGATAAGCTATGTCAGCGGCATATGCGCAAGCTGCAGTAAACGCCACAAGGAGCGTCGCTGCATAAACCAGTGCCGTCACGCCCCTGCCAGGCTTTCTCAACCGGTCGAGGCGCAGTCGCCCGGGTTTTGTGAGCTCTCGATGTGCGCTCACCGTCAAGTCAATGAGGTTCAGTGTAGCGGGCAACTCCATCCGTGCGCCTCGCGCTTACGCCCACCCATTGCACCTGAAAGCAAATCCTATCAACCCAATGGATCTGCATTGGGTCAAGCCATTAATGTCCGTTGCGGGTCAAAATGCGCCGTTCAGGCGGCACGCCGTCTGCTTCCGGTCTACCCCTATGAGCCGACAAATTGGCGTTTCGTCTGCACTTCGTGTTTGGGCCACAACCTGACTTGGCCCGAGACAGACGAAAGGCCGCCCCCGGGTGGTCGCCAGCTAAGGACTTTGGCAATCCCCGCTCGGTCGGGCGATCGGGACAGCGCGCTGCTTTCCGCCGCAGCCCGATGGCCAGTTGACAGTCCTTTGCAAATAAAATTAGGGTGCCTGCGACGGTTCTCTTTCGGGAGATCAATAGGGAATACGGTGCGGGGATCCCCCAACGCCGTGGCTGCCCCCGCAACTGTAAGCGGCGAGCCTTCGTCAAAAGCCACTGGGCCTGCGGGCTTGGGAAGGCGGCGACAGGCAGCGACCCGCGAGCCAGGAGACCTGCCGTCAGTCGTGGTCACACGCGAGCACATTGGGCGGGGTGTCCTGATGAGTGTTGAGCTGTCTTCCTCTTGAGGCAGCGGCCAAACTGCGTTCGCGGTGACGTGCCACGTTATCGCGAGACTATTGATGACCTCCCGTAAAATTTCCGCGCCACGGCAGCGCTGCGCGTTGCTCCGTTCAGTTGCATTCTCCTGCCTTGTGCTGTCGACCGACGGCTGGGCGCAGTCCGAAAGGCCGGGCCAGACGCTCGACCCTGTGGTGGTGCAGCCGCCAGTGAGGCAGCCGAATGCCCGCAGCACCCGACGCAGCGATGCAATGCGCTCCGCGCGCTCACGCCAACAACGAAGTGTAACTGGCGACTCGCGTGCTCCGACTGTGAACCCGACGGGTCCGGCGTTCGCCGCACCGACGCTCAACCTCACCGGTGCGAGCACGGCCGGCAGCCGCCTCGGCCTCACGCGACTGCAGACGCCGGCCAGCGTGGAGGTGATATCAGCCGAGACCATCGCCGAGCGCGGCCAGCAGAACATCCTGGACGCGGTGACGCAAAACGCGACCGGTTTCACAGCGAGCCCGGCCCCCGGCAATGGCGGCGTCTCGTTCAATACCCGCGGCTTCACGGGCCTTGGCTCCGTCATGACGCTGTACGACGGCACCCAGCTCTACATCGGTGCCGGGACGGTGACCTTTCCGTTCGACACGTGGTCGACTGAGCGCATCGAAGTGCTGCGCGGCCCTGCGTCGGTGATGTATGGCGCCGGTGCGGTCGGCGGCGCCATCAACATCGTTTCGAAACTGCCGTCGTGGGTCGCTCGCAACCAGGCAGAGGTCTCGCTGGACAGCAACATGACGAGGCGAATTGCCGTGGATAGCGGCGGCCCGGTTAGCAAGGACGTGGCCTATCGGATCACCGCCACCGGCAACATATCGGACGGATGGGTTGATCGTGACGACACCTCGAATGTCGCGCTTCATGCCGTGGTCCAGATCAGGCAGAACGAAGACGTCACCTGGACGCTGTCCACGGACTACGGTGACCGCAACCCATCGCGGTACTTCGGAACGCCGTTGATCAACGGCATACTTAATGAATCTCTCCGGTTCAAGAACTACAATGTCAGCGACAGTCACATCCGATACCAGGATAGCTGGAACCAGGTGAAGACCGAATGGCAGGTTGCCGATGGCATCTCGATCCAGAACACGCTCTACTACCTGAACTCCAAGAGGCACTGGAAGGACGTCGAGAGCTACGCCTACAATCCCGCCACCGGCCTGATCAATCGAAGCAGCTACATCGAGATTTTTCACGATCAGCAGCAAGTCGGCAATCGCTTGGATGCGAAATTCCGCGGGCACGTCCTTGGCATGGCCAATGAGTTCGTGGCGGGCTTCGACGTCAACAGCATCAATTTCACCCACACCAACAATTCGCCTTATGGCGGCTCATCGTCCGTCAACCCGTTCAACTTCGTTCCAGGCTTGTTCAGCAGCCCGAACGCCACGATTCCCAGTTACGGCAGCGTAACCAACCAGTATGCGCTGTTTGCCGAAAACCGGCTGTCGGTGACCGAGCAACTATCCTTGATTGCCGGTATCCGCCAGGATGACCCGACCATCACGCGCACCGACCATGTCACGCCCGCCAACAGCTTCGAGAAGTCGTTCTCCTCGACAACCTGGCGCGCCGGTGCGGTCTATACACCGATGAAGGACCTCGCATTCTATGGCCAGTATGCAACGGCCGTCGACCCTGTCGGAGGGCTCATCTCGCTGTCCTCCGCAAACAAGAACTTCGATCTGGCCACAGGCAAACAGATCGAGATCGGCGTCAAGCAATCGTTCTGGGGCGGCCGGGGTGAATGGACACTGGCCGGCTACGAGATCGTAAAGAACAACCTGCTGGCACGCGATCCCAACATTCCTTCGCTCACCGTCCAGGTCGGCCAGCAATCATCGCGTGGGATCGAAGCATCAGTCGGATTCCTACTCGACTATGGCTGGCGAATAGATGCAAACACCGCCTTCCTGCGCGCGAAGTATGACGACTTCGTGCAATCGGTTGGTGGCGTGGCCGTGAACTATGCCGGCAACGTGCCGGTCAACATACCGCAGACCGTCTCCAACATCTGGGCGACCTGGGCCTTTGCGCCGAACTGGTCGGCCAATGCGGGCGTGCAGATCGTCGGCAAGACCTACGCGGACAATGCCAACACGATGACGCGCCCGGCCTATAACATCGTCAATGCCAGTGTGCAGTGGAAGCCCGATCTCAACACCACCGTGTCGTTCCGCGTCTACAATCTGTTCGACGAGGTGTACACGACTTCGGGCGGCACCACACAGTGGCTGCTCGGCATGCCCCGCACGGCTCAGCTCGCGGTCAACGTGAAGTTCTGAGCGTGGCACGCGCCCTGAAACGAACGCTCCGGCGGTGGCTGTATATCGGGCACCGGTGGATCGGCATCACTACCTGCCTGTTTTTCGCCATGTGGTTCATTTCCGGCGTGGTGATGATGTACGTCGCCTTTCCCAGCCTTTCAGACAAGGAAAGACTGGCAGCGCTTCCCGACATTCAATGGGAGAAGGTGACGCTGTCGCCGGACGACGCGATGAAGATGGCAGGCGCCACCCGCTATCCGCGCGATCTCCGGCTTTCCATGCTGGCCGACGAGCCGGTGTATCGGATGACGGGCTGGGACAGCAAACGGCAGACGATCTCTGCAGCCGATGGCCACGTCATCACTGGCATTTCCGAACAGCAGGCGCTCGACGTCGTGCAACATCATCCCGCGAGCAAATCACCGCGGCTCGAAGCGATCATCGACCGAGACCAATGGAGCGTAACTGCCCGTTATGATCCGCTGCGACCGCTCTACTTGATTGCGCTCGGCGACGATGCCGGCACCAAGCTCTATGTCTCCTCGCGCTCCGGCGAGACTGTGCTCGATACCAACCACACCGAGCGCGTCTGGAACTGGCTCGGCTCGATTCCACACTGGATCTATCCGACCGTGTTGCGCAAGGATGGGCCATTGTGGCGGCTGGTCGTGCTTTGGATCTCTGGAATCTGCCTCATCGTCGGCGCCACCGGCATCTGGATCGGCATCCTGCGCGTACGGCTGAGGCGGCGGTATGCGAGCGGCAAGATCACGCCCTATCGTGGCTGGATGGCGTGGCACCATGTCACCGGCTTGATTGCGGGCGTCTTCGTGCTGACCTGGACGTTCTCTGGCTGGCTTTCGCTAAACCCCGGCGGATATTTTGCGAACCGCAACACGACGGGCGAGGTGCTGCAACGCTATGCCGGCCACGATGCGCCGACGATCGCGACGAAGTTGCCGGCGCCGCAATCCGCCGTGGTCGAAGCGCGCTTTGTCTGGCTCGATGGCAATCCGATGATGATCGCCGCATCGCGTGATGGCGCGCAGCGGCCGCTCGATGTGATGTCGGGCGAGGTTATGACACTCCCGCAGGATCGTGTGTGGACCGCAGCAACGAAACTGTTGCCGCGAGCACGTCTTGCGGAGCAACGCATCCTCAGGGAGTACGATGCCTATTGGTATGCGCATCATCACGACCGCGAATTGCCGGTCTTGCGGGCGATGTTCGACGATGATGCGAGAACGTGGTTTCACATCAGCCCTGTTACGGGCGACATCATCGGCCGCGTGGACGGCAGCCGTCGCACCTATCGCTGGCTGTTCAACGCGCTGCACAGTTTCGATTTCCGGTTTCTGCTGACGTATCGCCCGGCCTGGGACATCGTGGTTTGGCTGCTGTCGATCCTTGGCGCCATCGTCTCTGTGAGCGGTGTCGTCGTCGGCTGGCGCTATCTGCGCCATTGAAGTGAATTGCGCCGTTGGCAATGTCCGTTCCGGGTCAATCGCGTCGGTTTACCCCGATGTGATGACTTCCGGTCTGGCCGGATAAGCCGACATCGTCAGATCGGACCTGCATGTCTCGAACGGGCCATTAGCGGACATTGATTGGCCTTCCGCGTTCTCCGGAAAGCGTAGTAGGCTACGCCCACTGCCGTCCGTGCCCAATTGTTGCGGAGGGACTGGCCCTGAAACTTCGCCGCTGAAATTTTCTGCATATCGCCGCGGGGGCCGGCCAGATCGTGTTTCCGCCGCCGAAGGAGGCTCTCAATTCCGCGCGCAAAATTTCGCGTTGACGGACCGAACTAGGACAGGAAAAGCAGACATGGCCGCTTTTCAAGAGGTTTTCCGCCGCTCCGGCATCGATGAGCGCCGCAGCCCGCCGGGCATGGTCGTGCCGTTCGGCGGCTCCAACATCGTGGCGCTGATCGATCCCGGAAGAAAGCTCAAAGTCGATCCTAACGCCCATGCCCTCGGGATCAAGGAGATCGATGGCGCCGATACCCTTAGACGCGTAATGCAAGCCAGAGACATCTTCTCCGAACCCAATATCGATCCGCAGCTCAGGGCGGCGTCACTTCCCGCCACCTTCAATGGCGATGCACGGTTTTTCGAAATCAATGGCCGGATTAAGCCGATTGGCTTTCCCGGCCTGGAGGTGGTGGCCCGGTCGGCCGGCCGGAAGATCGAAGCCAAGCTCCATGTCGTCGTGCTGCCAGAAATCAAGATCAAGGTGGCGTTCCGCAATGTCATGGTTCCGGGGAGTGGCGGCGCTCCGGCGTTTCACGCCAAGAAGCCCTGCAGCGAGCAAGATGAATTGCTGACGATGAACAATATATGGAGGCCGCAGGCCAACATCCGCTTCGAGCGGGTGCCAAGCGACTGGCTGGTCGTCGACGACTCGCAGGCTGCCGTCAAACAGGAGCTCGCCAATGCGACTGGCATGAAGGATGCGAGCCTGGCGACCTTTCCCGATGTGATCGACGTCGAAAAACTGAAGGGCTTCTTCGTCAAACACAAAGTCCAGGGCGCCCATCTAACCATTTTCTGCGTCGATAAGGTTTGGTCCAATGGCGGCCTCGCCAATGGCTCGTTTGCTCGATCGCTGGACCTTGCCTTCATCAGCTCGCAACGCGGGCCCAACACGTCTGCCCATGAAGCTGGGCATTTTCTCGGCTACTACTCGAAGAGCGCGAGCAAACCTTGGGACAGCCAAGGCCACACGCTGGAGACCGATCCGAAAACCAGAAAAGAAAACAGGGCGGAAGACATCAAGATGCTGATGCGCGGGGGAGGCGCCGGGTGGAAAATTCCGTTTAATCTCGTCAAGGAGTTCCGCGACTTCCCCGGCTAGCATCCTTCGTCGGCCCCTGCCAAAAAAGGCAACATCGCGGGCTTGGCCCGGATATGAAAGAGGCCGCCAACTGAAGGGCGGCCTCAGCACATCTTGATGTGATTTCTGTTAGCTCTTGAGCCTTAGACTGGAGCAATACCAATAGGACTCCAATGGTGCGTAACCCATCTTGGTGCCCGCCGTCGTGCACTCGCCGTAGGATTTGTAGCGTGCGTCTTTGCACGTTGACGAAATACGGCCAGCAGCAAAGGAGCATCCGATCTTGGCGCTCGGATCACTCGTGACTGCGGCATTCGCGGGTGGTCCGGCCGTCGCGGGAGTGATCGACATGGCGGCGACAGAAAGACCAGCGGCAAGTATCGAAACGGCTTTCATGGCTATCTCCCAAATTTTTCCGGAACGGTTGCCGTCCTGGTGCGAGAGTATATGCCC
>NZ_JBFUES010000170.1:0-10053 GCF_056403875.1 Bradyrhizobium sp. P2_E8 | reverse complement strand
TTGCAGCGTGGCCGTTTACGGCCATGTTGACCGAAGGCTACAGCCTTGAGGCTCTTCCAACCATTGGCGCAGTCTGAGCATCTCTTTTGCAGAATATGAAAAGATCGATGGATCGCCTCTCGCGGGTGCGCAGGCGATCCGCGAACGGAGCCTTGCCGGCCGACTGCGCAGCAATCGACAACCCGGTGTCCCGCAACCGGAGCAGTGACAGGTTGAACCTGCTACCCTTGCGGCCCGACCAACAGCATCCCGCCCGCCAGCCGGGACCGAGGTGATCCACGACGATGTTCGACAAAACCTACCGGCAGCGCCTCGAAGCTGATCTTGCGCAATGGGAAGCTGACGGCGTGATCGCGCCGGCGGCCGCCGTCTCGATCCGCAATGCGCTGCCGCCGCTGTCGCCCGGCATCAACATCGCCGTGGTCGTCGGCATCGTCGGCGGCCTGCTGATCGCAGCCGCATTCCTCGCCTTCGTCGCGGCGCACTGGACGGAGATCGCACGGCTGCTGCGGTTCGCGATCCTGATTGCCGGCATGGTCGTCGCCGGCGGGCTCGGGGCGTGGTTCGCCAGCACGGGTCGCACGGTTCTCGCCGATCTCTGCGCGAGCATCGGGGCGATCATCTTCGGCGCGGGCATCGCGCTGGTCGGCCAGATGTATCATCTCGGCGACGACTTCGCCGGCGGCATGCTGCTGTGGTCGATCGGCGCATTCGCAGCGGCGCTGCTGACGGAATCGCGCGGCGCGCTTGCGGTCGCCCTCGTGGCCGCCTGCATCTGGACCTGCATGCGGATTTATGATGCGCCGGACGCGCTGCATCTTCCATTCGTGGCGGTCTGGCTCCTCGCCGCCGCTCTGGCCTTTGCCCGGAATTCCCGCGTCGCGGCCCACCTCGTCGCGCTTGCGGTGCTTCCCTGGTGGATCGCGACCTCGTTTCGCTTCGAATTCGATGGAGCCCAGCCGTCATTCGTGCTTGCGAACGGCGCGGCCCTGCTGTTCGGCGCCGGGCTCGCGATCGCGGCCGCACCGTCGCCGAGGGCGCTGCGGCTTGGGACCGTCCTGTCGATCTACGGGGCGTTTTCGCTGGCCGCCGTCGCTTTCCTGGAGGTGACGACGGTCGACGACATCATCCGCTTCCGGACCGGTTCTGCGCCAGCTCAACCGCTTTGGGCAATTCTGTGCGGGGGTGCCGGCGTGATCCTTGCCCTTGCGTCCGCCGCAATTACCAGGCGCGCAGGTGAGGTTCTGGTGGGATGTTCAATCGGGCTCGTCCTGCTCGCGGCGCCGCTCTGGCCGGCATCCACGGCCGGTGAGCCCTGGTTCGCTTATGCCGCGCTGCTCTGCGCCATGCTGTGCCTCGTCGTGTCAGGCATGCTCGACGAGGTGCGTCCGCGGATCGTTGCCGGCTGGCTCGGGATCGCCGGCGTCATCGCCGGCATCACCTGGGCGGTGAAGGGCTCGCTGCTGCGCCGCTCGGCCTTCCTTGCGGCGGCCGGAATCGTCGCCGTCGCATTTGCAACCGCACTCAATCGCGCGCTGCCGAGGGTGGAGCGATGATGGAGATGGTCGCATCCGTTACAAAACTCTGGCAGCGCATCCCGAAAGCCGTGCTGTTCGGTGTTGCCATCCTGTTTCAATGCGCGCTGCTGGTCCTGATGGTCGCCGATCGCATGCAGATCCTGCGCGACGGCCGCGAGGTGACCTTGCAGACGCAGCCGGTCGATCCTCGCGATCTCCTGCGCGGCGACTATGTCGTGCTGCGCTACGACATCTCGCAGCTGCCGGCAGGCGCGCTCGCCGGCAAGCCGTCCGCCGAGCGCAATTCCGTCGTGTTCGTCAAGCTGGCGCCCAATGCCAACGGGCTTTACGAGGCCGTCTCGGTTCACGCCGAGCCTGTTCCTGTCACGGCTCCGGAAATCCTGATCCGCGGCCGCGTCAGCTATTCCTGCGGTTCGCCAAGCCCCATCTTCTGCGACAAGCTGACCATCAAATACGGCCTCGAAAGCTATTTCGTGCCCGAAGGCGAGGGCAGGAAGCTCGAGCAGGCCCGCAACCAGCAGAAGCTGCGTGTCGTCGCCGCCGTGCTGCCCTCGGGCCGCGCCGCCATCAAGCGCCTGCTGCTCGACGGCGAGCCGGTGTACGAGGAGCCGTTGTACTAGCGGTCGATCTGTTTCGCCTTCAGTGCCCGCCGCAGCACGTCCCACATCCGGGGATCGCTCATCTGCGCCACGTTGAATCGCATGAAGTCCGGCGCCGTCTGCGACACGCTGAACACGTTGCCCGGTGCGAGCACGACATTCTCTTCGAGCGCCGCGCGCGCAACGGACGTAGCATCCTGTCCGCCCGCGAGGCGGCACCAGAGAAAGAAGCCGCCGCGCGGCGTCAGCCAAGGTTCGATGCCCAGCGTCTGGAGCTTGCGTGCCACCTCGCGCCGGGCGCGCGTGAGCCGCTGCCGGAGCTCGTCCATGTGCTTGCGATAGCTGCCGCCGGCCAAGACCCCGGCGATGATGTCGGTCGCAACCGGGCTCGGACCGCCAAAACTGGTTGCGACCTGGAGATCGACGAGATGCTCGATCCAGTCGGCTCGCCCTGCGATGTAGCCGCAGCGCACCGAGGCCGACAGCGTCTTGGAGAAGCTGCCGATACGGATCACGCGATTGAGGCCGTCGAGTGCGGCCAGGCGCGGCGAGCGCTCCGGCTCGAAGTCGCCAAAAATGTCGTCCTCGATGATGGTGAGGTCATGCGCCGCGGCCGCGGTCAACAGCCGGTGCGCGGTCTGGAGCGATAGCGTCGCGCCGGTCGGATTGTGCAGCGCTGAATTGGTGATGTAGAGCCGTGGCCGCTCGCGGCCAAGGATCTGCTCGAAGCGCGCGATATCCGGACCCGACGGCGTGTAGGGCACGCCCACGATCCTGGCCTGATGCGCGCGCAGCAATGCGCGAAAGTTGAAGTAGCAGGGATCGTCGACCAGCACCGTGTCGCCGGGGCGAAGYAGGAAACGGCAGACGAGGTCGGTCGCTTGCGTGCCCGAGCCCGTCAGCATCAGCTGGTCGACCGATGCCTCGATCGCGTCTTCCGCAAGGCGCGTCAGCAGCAGCCGGCGCAGTGCGAGAGAGCCGGAGGTCGAACCGTAATTGGTCAATACGCTCGCATCGGTGCGGGCGAGCGCGCGGGCGGCGCGGCGCAAGGCCTCTTCCGGCATCCACGTCGGCGGCAGCCAGCCACAGCCGGGTTTGAGCACGCTTTCGTCGGCATCGAGCGATTGCCGCGAAACCCAGAACGGATCGACGGCACGGTCGCGGCGTGGCTCGGCCTCGGTCAGCGCAAGCGGCGGCGTGACGGTCGGCGAGACGTAGAAACCCGAGCCACGGCGGGGGCGGATCAGGCCTTCGGCGGCGAGGCGATCATAAGCCTCGACGACGGTGGAGGGTGAAACACCCATCGTCGCGGCAAGGCTGCGGATCGACGGCAGGCGGTCGCCGGCCCCGAGCGCGCGGCCCGCGACCTTGGCGCGGATCGCGCTCATCACGTCAACGGTCCGGGTGCCGCCCCGGCCCTTCGTCAGCGTTCCGCTGTCCAAGGTGTACTGCCTTCCATATCCATACAGTTTGGCTGGATTGTACTGGATTGTGACTGTTCTCGCTACCCGGGGAAGGCCGAGTATCGCCGCTCAAGAAGCGAGGCGGACATGCAGTCTGTGGGCAGCGGCTGGGGCAACGGGCTTCTCGGCGTCATCATCTTCAGCGGCTCGCTGCCGGCGACGCGCGTGGCGGTCGGCGGCTTCTCCGCGCTGTTCCTGACGTCGGCGCGCGCGGTCATCGCCGCGCTGATCGGTGCGGCCGTGCTCGGCCTGCTGCGTCAGGCGCGGCCGCAACGAAACGATCTCGCCTCGCTCGCCATCGTCTCGATCGGCGTAGTGGTCGGCTTCCCCCTGCTGACGGCACTTGCGCTCCAGCACATCACCTCCGCGCATTCGATCGTCTTCATCGGCCTCTTGCCGCTGTCGACCGCGATCTTCGCCGTGCTGCGCGGCGGCGAGCGGCCGCAACCCCTGTTCTGGCTGTTCGCGGTCCTCGGCAGCGCCACGGTGGCCGGCTTTGCTCTCTCCAATGGCGGCTCGGTGTCAATCGCCGGCGATCTGCTGATGGTCGCTGCGATCGTCTTGTGCGGGCTCGGCTATGCCGAAGGCGCCGCTTTGTCGCGCCGCCTCGGCGGCTGGCAGGTGATCTCCTGGGCGTTGCTGCTTGCGGTGCCGCTGATGGTGCCGGTCGCGATCCTGACCTGGCCGTCGACATGGAGCGGCATCACTGCGCCGGCCTGGATCGGGCTCGCTTATGTCTCGATCTTCAGCATGTTCGTCGGCTTCATCTTCTGGTACCGCGGCCTTGCGATCGGCGGCATCGCGCGCGTCGGCCAATTGCAGCAGCTCCAGCCGTTCTTCGGTCTCGCGCTCGCCGGCTTGCTGCTGCATGAGCCGGTCGCATGGAGCATGATCGCCGCGACCGCGCTCGTGGTCGCCTGCGTCTTCTTCGCGCGCCGGTTTGCCTGACGACACCCCATCAGGTCGGCTTGCCGCCGGGCGGCGCCTTTTCGATCCCGGGCAGTCGCGCGATCTGCTCGGCGAGGAAGTCGACCAGCAGCCGCACCCGCGCGATGCCGGACCGCTCCGGCACGATCAGCATGTTCAGTGGAACGGGAGGCGGCGAATAGTCCGGAAGCACGCGTTCGAGCCTGCCGGCCGCAAGAAGGTCCCCGACCAGCCAGAGATGGGCCGGCGCGATGCCGCGACCGGCAGCGAGCGCCTCTCGTGCGGCAAGCCCGTGGTCGACACGCAATCGCCCGGACAAAGGCACCGCATGGCGGCCGCCGCGGCGTCCGTGCAGCACCAGCATGTCGCTGCCGGCGATGTTGGACATCCCCACGGTCTCGTGTTTGGCGAGATCTTGCGGGCGCGCGGGCCTGCCGCGCATGGCCAGATAGTCGGGCGAGGCCACAAGCACCCGGCGCGACCGGCCAAGAGGCTTGAGCTTCATCGAACTGTCGGTGAGCGGGCCCAGTCGGATCGCGACGTCGACACCTTCGCGCACGAGGTCGATCCGTTCGTCCGTCAGGCTGAGATCGACGGACACGTCCGGATAGCGGTCCTGGAAGGCGAAGACAAAACGGCTGACGTGGAGAACGCCGAAGGCCGCCGTGCAGGAGGCGCGTACCGTCCCGGCAGGCGCGCCGCGCGTGCTGCGTGCCTCTTCGCCGGCGTGCTCGACAAGGCGCAGGATCTGTACGCAATCGGCGTAGTAACGGCGCCCCTCGTCGGTCATGGTCACCCTGCGCGTCGTTCGCGTGAGCAGCGGCACGCCGACCGCTTGCTCGAGCTCCCGAATGTGCCGCGTGACGGTGGACTGGCCGAGACCGAGCTCGCGTGCCACCGCGGACAGGTTTCCCCGCTCGGCGACCCGCACGAAGCTGCGCATGCGATCGAGCGAAACCTCCGGTCTATCCATTTTTCGGCATAATCCTATCCATTGCCGATATCTAGCGGATCACGGCCGGCGGGGCTAGTTGCTGTGCGAAATCATCAATCATTGGTGCTGATCATGAAAGTGTTGATCGTCTTCGCCCATCCCGAACCGGGCTCGCTCAATGGCGGGCTGCGCGATGTTGCCGTCRGGTCCCTTGAGGCGCAGGGCCATGAGGTGCGGGTGTCGGATCTTTATGCCCAGCGCTGGAAATCGGATGTCGATCGCGCGGATTTCCCCTCGCTGCCGGCGGACACGCGACTTGCGCCAGCCGCCGCATCCAAGCAGGCGTTCGAGGCCGGCACACTGACCGTCGACGTCAAAGGCGAGATCGAGAAGCTGCTGTGGGCGGATGTGCTGATCCTGCAATTTCCACTGTGGTGGTTCAGCATGCCGGCAATCCTCAAGGGCTGGGTCGACCGCGTGTTCGCCTACGGCTTCGCGTACGGTGTCGGCGAGCACAGCGACAAGCGGTGGGGCGACCGTTACGGAGAGGGGACGTTGGCAGGCAAACGCGCGATGGTGATCGTGACGGCGGGCGGCTGGCAGGAGCATTATTCGGCACGAGGGATCAACGGGCCGATCGACGACCTGCTGTTCCCGATCAATCACGGCATTCTCTATTATCCGGGATATGAGGTTCTTCCGCCGTTCGTGGTCTACAAATCCGACAAGCTCGACGGGGCCGCTTACCAGGCGGTTGCCGAAAGTCTGCGCGAGAGGATGAGAACGCTTGCGACGACCCCGCCCATTCCCTATCGGCGCCAGAATGGCGGCGACTACCTGATTCCGGGCATGCAGCTCCGCGCGGGGCTCGAGTATTCCGCGGCAAGCGGCTTCGCGCTCCATGTCGAGCGGGCCGAGTCGCACGGCTCGCGTGCCGAGCCGGATGCCGTGCGGCCGCCGACGGATGTTCGCGCGGCAACAGCCTAGGTCTGCGGATTGCCTCGCATGACGGCGAACGCGTGCGGGATCACGACACCCGCACGCGGTGCGCCGGAAAAGCTTCGAAGCAATCGATCATGCACGGGCGCGAACTCGATCGCCGCGAACGCGCTCACTCCATCACCGTCCGCGTCAGCGTGCTCCTCGCGAATTTCTTCAGCGGCATCGGCTTGCCGAACAGAAAACCCTGCACGAAGTCGAAGCCGAGCTCGTTCGCGGCGACGAGGTCGGCGCGGCTCTCGACGCCTTCGGCGATCGCACACGCGCCATAGCCCTGCGCAAGCTCGACGATGTGCCGGCACACCGTGCGCTTGAGGCGGTCATTGCCGCTGCCGGTGACGAAGTGCCGGTCGGCCTTCAGTTTGATGAAGGGGAGCTTGCCCAGGTCCATCAGCGACGGCCAGTTGGCGCCGAGATTGTCGATCGACAGGCCGATATTGTGCAGGCCCACTTCGCGCGCCACCTCGCCGAGGACATCGAGGTCGCGGATCGCCTCCTCGCTGTCGATCTCGATCGTCAGTCCGCCGAAGGCCGGATGCGTCGGCATGCGACGGCAGAGATCGCGCACGGCCTGCGGCTCCTTCAGATACGAGGCCGGCAGGTTGATCGAGAGATCGACCGGGCTCTGGTGCTCCAGCAGATAGTGCCAGTCCTGCACGGCGCGCTCGATCACGAATTCCGAGAGGTCGCGCAGATGCGGATCGTGCGCCTCGGGAATGAAATAGGCCGGCGGCACCACGCCCCAGGTCGGGTGGCGCATCCGCACCAGCGCCTCGGCGCCGTTGCGGATCAGCGTCCTCGCGTCGATCTTGGGCTGGTACCACAGCTCGAGCCAGCCGGCATGCAGGGCCTCGCCGACATGCACGGCCGGGCTCGGCGCCGGCTCCTCCGGCAGCAGCATCGCGACGCGCTCGCGCAGCGTCTCGGCGGCAAAGGGCGTGGTCAGCGGCGGCAGCATGGCAAGGCCATATTCCTCGCCGACCTGCTGCACGGCCCTGACGATGATCGACTCACGGGCGCCGACGGCGAGAACCTTGCCGTCGAAGGCCTCGCGCACCAGCGTCTCCAGAAATGTCCCGGGCTCGATGCCGTCGGCGGCGATTCCGAGCAGGATCAGGTCCGGTAATTCGCTCGTCAGCACGGTTTTCAGCTCCTCCGCGCTGGCGCATTCGGTCGTGACGAAGCCGAGATCCTCCAGCACCTCGGCGAGGAAAGCACGCAGATGGCGCTTGCCGTCGGCGACGCAAGCGCGCGGCGTTACCTTTCGCCGCCCGAAGGTTTTGGGCCTTCGTCCGGCGAGTTCTACAATTTGATCGTTCATCTCAAGCCACTCCCGTTCGGCGACGGTGTTAGCGATGGGAGCAGTTTCAAATATGGAAGGCTTCAGTCGATTGTCGGATTATCTGGGTAACGTTAAAGCCCTCATCATTCCTAAAATTGTTCGGATCTCGTTCGGGAAGTCTTTACGTCTGACCGCGTGTGACGGACGCATGACACGGTCATCGCGAGAGATTTTTTGAAAGCTGCGGCCGGTGCGAGAGCAAGGCCGGTGTCCTGCAATTGGACGACGCCGTTCGCGCTTCGCCCAATTGAATAACGATGGCCTTCAATTGTTTGTGGCCTTGTCGTGCTGAGCCATGCCGACCGCCTTGTAGTCATAGGTCGGATAGAACTCGGTGCGGTACGCGCCCCACGCGGTATCCTCGATGACGCGATTGACTTCGCGCAGTCGCGAGGCCGGCAGCCGCAGCGTGATCACCTGGCCGATGCCCATCATCACGTACCAGCTCACGACCTCGATTCCGGGCGGCGGAAACGCCTTGTGGAATCCCTGCTTGTCGAGCTGCGCATTCAGCTCGTTGAGCGGGCGGGACTGGTCGTGCTTGAAGAAGACGGTGAGCAGCACCGCGTTGTCGGCGGTCGGCGCGGCATTGCCTTGCGGCGGCGAGGTCTGCGCCATCGTCGTCGATGTGAGCGCCAGCGCGCCCGCAAGCATGGCCGCCATCGTCAATGTCCGTCGGTTCGATCTCATCGCGGAGTCCTTCCCAATGCTCATGCGGTGCATCGGAGAATAGGAGCGACAGCTACGGCCGAAGAACTCATTTTCGCGCGATGCGCGAATGTTCCGCCTCCGCTCGCGACGGTTCTGCGACGATGCGCGCGGCCGCGGCGGCGAAAGTGTGAAGCAGATCACATGCGGCTTGCTGCACCTGCGCTATTGCTCGAGGCAGCCGGTGGTGGGCTGTCGAGGATCGCAGCAATGACGACGCGGCGGATATTGTATTGGTGGTTCAGGTTCGTGCTGTCAGGGCGATTTCTCGATCGCTTCCTGTGCCTGCCGCGCGCGCATTGATTGCGCTGCCGAATGTCAGGTCTGTCCGATCAATTTGCGAAACGCTGCCGCGCCGTCCTGCACGGCGTCGCGTCCCTTCCAGGCCAGATAGGACAGCTTGCCGCCGAGCGTGTCGTGGCTGCGTAGCCGGCGCGAGCCGAGAATGTGTCCGACATTGGCCGGGAAGCGGCTCACCTCGGCGGCCACCAGCGCCGCGATCGCGTCCATCAATTGCTGGAGGCGGACGCCCCATTCGCAATGTTCGATGCCGTCGATGCGGACCTTGAGCGCATATTCGGTGTCGTAGATTTCGGCGAGCAGGTCGCGAGCGATCAGCACCCGGTTGTGCCGGAGCGCGATCCTGAGGGCGAGGCGCTTGTCGTCGAGCCGGTCGAGCACCATGGCAACGACGCAGGCATAGGGCGTGGCGGCGACGTCGGCCGCGCTCTTGCTCGCGGCGGCCCTGGTGGCGAGGTGCACCAATTGCCAGGAGGTCTTCAGCCGCCGCGCCACCAGCGCCAGCGCGAAGGGCAGCGCCTCGGGATGAGCCTTCTTGAAGGCATCGAGCCGCGCGGTGATCTGGGCGACCTGGCCGTCGTCGAATTTCGCGATCTTCTCGGGCAGCTTTTCGTTGAACTTCGGCAGCGCGGCGCCGGCGCGCAGCACCTGCTGCATCTTCTTGACGTCGTCGAAGGCGCTGCGCGAAGCCGTGTATTGCGCGAGCTTGCCGCGGGCGAACTCGGTGCTCTCCGTCGAGGCGAGGGTGTTCTCGAGGACCTTGACGACCTTGGTCTGGAAGATCGACGCGATCTTCAGCACTTCCTTCGGGTTGTTGGCGGTGACCTGGTCGTTGATCGCCTTGATGTAGTCGCGCGCCATGGTCGGCAGCAGGTCGCGGCAGATCCACTCCCAGATCGGGGTGAGGGTGTTGCGCGAAATTCGCCCCATGTTGGCATGCTCGGGTGCGCCGTCGATCAGCAGCAGCTCGAGCGGCGCGAAGAAATAACGCGAGGGGCTGGTGGCGCGCGCCTGGGTTGATCCGTCCTTGCGAAACTCGGCGCGCAGGCGGGCCTGGACCTCGGCCGAGCCCGGCATGTCGATGCCGCACAGCTCGAGCCGTTCGAGCTCGCTGAGCAGACAGCTGCGCGATAGCGGCGTTAGCCTCTGCAAGAATTCCGACAGCCGGTCGATCTCGTTCATGGCACGCAATCTTCCGCAACGATTCCAGCAAGCCCGCGGGCTCAATGCATGGAGGCATTTG
>NZ_JBFUES010000169.1:0-21404 GCF_056403875.1 Bradyrhizobium sp. P2_E8 | reverse complement strand
CTATCAGGACTTCCTCAAGCACGCCGAAGGCAAGAGCCTGTTCGCGCAGGACCTCTACGGCGGCGCTGATCCGGCCTACCGGATCAAGACCCGCGTGTTCACCGAGCTCGCCTGGCATTCGCTGTTCATCCGCACGCTGCTGATCCGCCCCGAGGCGGTCGAGCTGTCGACCTTCACGCCCGAGCTCACCATCATCGACATGCCGAGCTTCCGCGCCGATCCGAAGCGCCACGGCTGCAAGTCGGAGAACGTCGTCGCGATCGACTTCGCCCGCAAGATCGTGCTGATCGGCGGCTCCTATTATGCCGGCGAGATGAAGAAGTCGGTCTTCRCCACGCTGAACTACTATCTGCCCGAGCGCGGCGTGATGCCGATGCACTGCTCGGCCAATGTCGGCGCCAAGGGTGATGCCGCGATCTTCTTCGGGCTTTCAGGCACCGGCAAGACCACGCTGTCGGCCGACCCGAACCGCACCCTGATCGGTGACGACGAGCACGGCTGGGGACCCAACGGCGTCTTCAATTTCGAAGGCGGCTGCTATGCCAAGTGCATCAAGCTGTCGAAGGAAGCCGAGCCCGAGATCTACGCCGCTTCGACGCGCTTCGGCGCGGTGCTCGAGAACTGCGTGCTCGACGAGGACACCCGCGTGGTGGACTTCGACGACGGCTCCAAGACCGAGAACACCCGCTCGGCCTATCCGCTCGACTTCATCCCGAACGCTTCGCGCACCGGCCGCGCGCCGCAGCCGAAGAACGTGGTGATGCTCGCCGCTGACGCCTTCGGCGTGCTGCCGCCGATCGCAAAGCTGTCACCGGCGCAGGCGATGTATCACTTCCTGTCCGGCTACACCGCCAAGGTCGCCGGCACCGAGCGTGGTCTCGGCAACGAGCCGCAGCCGGAATTCTCGACCTGCTTCGGCTCGCCCTTCCTGCCGCTCGATCCATCCGTCTACGGCAACATGCTGCGCGACCTGATCGCCCAGCACAATGTCGACTGCTGGCTGGTCAACACGGGGTGGACCGGCGGCAAGTACGGTGTCGGCTCGCGCATGCCGATCAAGGTGACCCGCGCGCTGCTGACGGCAGCCCTCGACGGTTCGCTTCGCAACGTCGAATTCCGCACCGACAAGTATTTCGGCTTCGCGGTCCCGACCGCGCTGCCGGGCGTGCCGAGCGAAATCCTCAACCCGGTCAACACCTGGAAGGACAAGGACGAGTTCGACAAGACCGCCCGCGCGCTGGTTGGCATGTTCCAGAAGAACTTTGCCAAGTTCGAAGCCCAGGTCGACGCCGAGGTGCGCGCGGCCGCGCCGGACGTGAAGCTCGCGGCAGAGTAGGTTCGCATCGTTTGAAATGCGAAAGGGCGGCCGCGAGGCCGCCCTTTTTGTTTGGGGCGTTTGCGAGCATTGGCGCAAGCCACACCCTCGATGTCGTCCCGGCGAAGGCCGGGACCCATAACCACAGGAAGTGGTTTGGCGAAGATTCATCGTGATCTTTTCTTCGCCGGTACTTGCACCGCGCTTCCTCGACAGATCACGCGGTATGGGTCCCGGCCTGCGCCGGGACGACGCCGTGGAGACAGTCGTGGCTACGCCTTGAAATACGCGATCTGCGTCGTGGTCGCGAGCAGCCGTCCATTCGGGGACCACAGCTCGGCGTTCTGGTCGGCGTAGCTCTTGTGCATGATCTTCGAATCGGCGGTCGCCAGCACGCGGGTGATGTCCTCGGCCGCGAGCTCTTCGCTGTCGGTGTGGAAATAGGTCGTCAGCGACACCGTGCCGAACGGCACCAGCTCGCGCCGCGCGTGGAAGATGCGGCCGAAGAAGGCGTCCGACATCGACATCAGCGACAGCATGTCGAGCTTGCGCGGGGTGCGGTCGCTGATCCAGATTTTCGAATAGGTGCTGGCGAGCTCGACCTGCGGCGGGCCGATCCGCATCTCGCCCTCGACGAAGCGGAATTCGTACTGGTTGGCCCAGGACGCCGAGAGTTTCGGGAATGGCAGCGTCTCTTCGAACGGCTTTGCGTCCGGGACCGTCGCCACCCTGTGCTCCCAGGACGGCCGCCGCTCGGCGAACACGGCGGTGGCGAGCGTCGCGACCTCGCCGCCGCCCTGCGACAGTTCGACGCTCCAGTGCTGGCTGGAGCGATTGGCCTTCACCAGACGCAAATCGAGATCGAACGGGCCCTTGGCGATCGGTGCGCAGTAATTGACGGTGAGGGCCAGTGGATCGCCGGCGGCTTGCGGATGCTCGATCAGCGCGCGCAGGATGGTCGCGGCGGTGGCGCCGCCGAACGGGCCGACAAAGGCCCAGTAATCGTCGCTGGTGTGCCCCTGCCAGCTGGAGTCACCGGCGTTGATGCGGGTGGCGTCGTCGAACGGGTGCGGGAGCTTGGCGTGCATCGGTGATCCTCGGTGTCTCCCCGACCGTCATTGCGAGCGCAGCGAAGCAATCCAGAGTCTTTCCGCGGAGACGGTCTGGATTGTTTCGCTGCGCTCGCAATGACGGCGTGGCCACGGCGTCCGTATCGACGGCGCCGCCTTGGGGATGATGACGATCATATCATCATCCTCGTCGCGAGATGCAATAACCTCGCAGATAACGCCGATTTCACACTGCGGAAAATCAGCCCGCGACGTCGCGCAGGTCAGGCAGCAGCGGCGTGGTCGGATTGACCGGCACGTTCCAGATCTCCTCGGCATATTCGCGGATGGTGCGGTCGGAGGAGAACCACGCCATGCGCGCGACGTTGAGGATGGAGGCGCGCGTCCAGGCCGGCGCCACCTGCCAGCGCGCATCGACCGAGCGCTGCGCCTCGTAATAGGAATCGAAATCGGCGCTGACCATGTAATGGTCGAGATAACGCAGCGCATGCGCGATGGATTCGAAGCGGCCGGGATCGCCGGGCGAGAACTCGCCGGCGCCGACCGCGTTGATGGCGCGCTGGAGCTTCGGCGAATTGCGGATCACGTCGGAGGCATCCAGGCCCTGCTTGCGCCGGATCATCACGTCGCCGGCCTCCATGCCGAAGATCGCGATATTCTCGTTGCCGACATGGTCGCGGATCTCGATATTGGCGCCGTCGAGCGTGCCGATGGTGATGGCGCCGTTGAGCGCCAGCTTCATGTTGCCGGTGCCGGACGCTTCCATGCCGGCGGTCGAGATCTGCTCGGACAGGTCGGCCGCGGGAATGATCACCTCCGCGAGGCTGACATTGTAGTCGGGCAGGAAGACGACCTTCAGCTTGCCGCCGATCGCGGGATCGTTGTTGACGACATCCGCGACGTCGTTGATCAGCTTGATGATCAGCTTGGCGTATTTGTAGCTCGCCGCCGCCTTGCCGGCGAAGATCTTCACCCGCGGCACCCAGTTGCCGTTGGGATCGTCCTTGATCGACTGGTACAGCGCGACCGTCTCGATGACGTTGAGCAGCTGGCGCTTGTATTCGTGGATGCGCTTGATCTGCACGTCGAACAACGCGCCCGGATCCACCTTGATGCCGAGCCGCTCGCCGATCAGTCGCGCCAGGGCCGTCTTGTTGTGATGCTTGACGGCACGGAATTTCTTCTGGAATTCGACGTCGCTGGCGCGCGCCTCGATCAGTGAGAGCTGCGTCGGATCGTCGAGCACGGCCTCGCCGCAGGTCTCGCGCAACAGGTCGGTCAGCTTCGGGTTTGCCAGCATCAGCCAGCGGCGGAAGGTGATGCCGTTGGTCTTGTTGGTGATGCGGCCGGGATAGAGATGGTTGAGATCGTGGAACACGGTCTCGCGCATCAGGTCCGAATGCATCGCCGAGACGCCGTTGATGCGGTGCGAGCCGACGAAGGCGAGCTGGCCCATGCGCACGCGGCGGCCGCTCTTCTCGTCGATCAGCGAGACCGAGGCGCGGAAGTCGATGTCGCCGGGCGCGCGCGCTTCGGCGAGCGCCAGATGCTGGACGTTGATGCGGTAGATGATCTCCAGGTGCCGCGGCAACAGGCGCTCGAACAGCTCGACCGGCCAGGTCTCCAGCGCTTCGGGCAGCAGCGTGTGATTGGTGTAGGAGAGCGTGGCGACCGTGATCTTCCACGCCTCGTCCCAGCGGAAATTGTGCAGGTCGACGAGGATCCGCATCAGCTCGGTGACGGCGAGGCTCGGATGGGTGTCGTTGAGCTGCACCGCGACCTTCGACGACAGGCTGCGGAGTTGGCCGTCGGACGACAGATGCCGCTTGACGAGATCCTGGAGCGAGGCCGAGACGAAGAAATATTCCTGGCGCAGCCGCAGCTCGCGGCCCGCCGGGCTCTCGTCGTTCGGATAGAGGAATTTGCAGATCGCTTCGGCGCGCGACTGCTCGGCGCTGGCGCTGACATAGTCGCCCTTGTTGAAGGCGTCGAGCTTCAGCGGATCGGGCGAGCGTGCCGACCACAGACGGAGCGCATTGACGTGCTGGCCGCGCCAGCCGACGATCGGCGTGTCATAAGCGATGGCCTGCACGGTCTCGCCCGGATGCCAGATCGCGCGGTCGCGGCCCTTGTCGTCGACATGCTCGACGCCGCCGCCGAAATGAATGTTGTAGATCACTTCCGGCCGCTGCAATTCCCAGGGATTGCCGAAGCCGAGCCACTCGTCCGGATATTCCTGCTGCCAGCCTTGGTTGATGATCTGGCGGAACAGGCCGTAATCGTAGCGGATGCCGTAGCCGATTGCGGGGATCGAGAGCGTCGCCATGCTCTCCATGAAGCAGGCGGCGAGCCGCCCGAGGCCACCATTGCCGAGCGCAGCGTCCGGCTCGCATTTGCGCAGTTCGGGCAGGGAGACACCGAGATCGCCGAGCGCGACCTCGAAGATTTGGAGCAGCCCCATATTGTTGAGCGCATCGGTGAACAGGCGGCCGATCAGGAATTCGAGCGAGAGATAATAGACGCGCTTGCGCCCCGCGTCGTAGCTGTGCTTCTCGGCCGTGAGCCAGCGATGCACGATGCGGTCGCGCAGCGCGAGCGCCGCGGCCTGGTACCAGTCGTGCTTGGTCGCCATGCCGGCGTCCTTGCCGATGGCAAGACGCAGCTTCGCCAGGATCGCGCCCTTGATCTCGGCCAGCGCGAGCTCGTCGATGGGCTGGCCGGGGGCGGCAAAATTGGGCTGGAACGATTGATCTTGCAAAGCCGTCACTTCCTGGTCGACAGAAACACCACTAACCCTACGCGTCTTGCCTCTGCACCGGAACTGTCGCCGGTGCGGCCGTGCACTGCGCTGGCGTAAATTTATGCAAGGAACGGGCCGATTTGGGAACCCGGACGAGCACGGAGAAGCGTGGATTTGGTGCTAGAATGGCGACCAATTCAGCCATCAGTGTGGAGGAGATGCGCCATGAGACTGCTGATCGAAATCGCCGCCGCGGCCCTGCTCGTCGTCTGCATCTCCGCCTCCAGTGCTGCGTTTGCTGGCGGCAAATCCAGCCGCAGCGCCGACGGTTTGAGCTGCGGCTTCACCGTCCCGCAAAACGCAACGCCAGCCGCCCGCTGCGCTGCAATCAAACGCCAATGCGGCGGCAAGTTCTACGCGAATGCGTGCGGGGACAGGTTGATGTCGGCGGCGAATTGAGGCGGGTGGCTTGCTGAGAAGATGGTGTCGTCCCGGCGAAGGCCGGGACCCATACCCACCGCTGTCAGAGAAGATGCGAGAGATCGCGCCAATCCGGATTTTCTTGCTCGATCAAGCGAATCTTCCAGTCGCGTCGCCACTCCTTCAGCGCCTTCTCGCGCCCGATCGCTTCGGATGGCGAAGCATAGGTCTCAACGTAAACAAGTCGCGTCACGCCGTACTTGCTGACGAACTTTGAACCGCGTCCCGAGCGATGCAATGACAGGCGATTGCTGAGGTCGTTGCAGATGCCGACGTATAGCGTGCCGTAGCGCCGGCTCGCGAGGATGTAGACGAAGTACGCGTCTGGTGCATTCATTGCTGAGCGCCCATTTCCGAAAACGTCGAACAGCGGTGGTTATGGGTCCCGGCCTTCGCCGGGACGACATTGTAGAGGCGTCGGAACAAATTAAGAACACTTTAGCAAGTCGTTGATATATCATTGTGATTCGGCGCGTTGCCGATACAACATCTAGCGTCTGTCCGACTTTGCGAGGACTACATGTCCACCATTGCCTTCGACCAGTTTGCCCTCACCCGGATCGCCGATTTCGCGCGCTCGCTGTCGCGGCTGCATCAGGCGGCGCGGCGCCAGAGGATCGATGACGACCAGTTCGACCGCGAATTCAACGCGGTGTGCCAGTCGATCTGGGGCTACACCATCGACGACATCAGCGACGATCTGTTCGCGGTCGAGGATCACCTGTTTCTCGATACGCTCGACGAAGCGCATGCGCGCATCTTCGCGGCCGAGCAGGGATATGACCTCGTTGGCGATCAGGGCATGCTTACCGACTGGTGGGGTTTCTGCTGGATGATCCTGGCCGAGAAGCGCGGGCTGCTGACTCAGGAAAACCGCGCCGCCGCACGCGCGGCGATCGAAGAGAAATATCTGGCGGCACCGAACGTGATCGGGGTGATTATCGGGAGGTGACGGCCTCAATCCTCATCCTGAGGAGCTTGCGAAGTAAGCGTCTCGAAGGATGAAGGCCGAGCTTCAGCAGTCGGGCCTTCATGGTTCGAGACGCGCGTTCCGCGCTCCTCACCATGAGGATTTCAATCCAGCCCCGCCCGCTTCGCCGGCTTCGCCTGCGTCTTCGGCACCGTCACGTCAGGCAGCGCTTCGCGCACGATCTCCGCCGGCGCATCTGCAGCCACCGTGTCTGCGCGCACCGGCGCCACCTTCATCTCGCCGAGCCGCGCACGGACCTGTGCGGTGAGGCCGGGATAGGAAGCGACCGGGGTGAACTCCGCGGTCTGCTCCATGCCGAGGCGGACGCCGGTATAGGCCACGAGGCCGTCGCTGGTCGCGATCACGTCGCCGGCCTTCAGCGACGAATCCAGCGCGAGATCGACCGGGGCGAGGCCGACCGGCTCGCGGCCGTTGCAGGTGCAGTCGGCGCGCAGCGCCTTGCGATAGGCGAATGCGTTCTCGCTGTCGGCGTAACGCTCGCCGGTCTGCGAAGCAGCGCCGTCGATCGAAGAGCCGAAATAGACCTTTGTCGCGGTGGCAGGACAGAACGCCTGACACATCTGGGCGGGCGAGGTGAGGCCGCGCATCAGCGGAAAATATTTGCCGTCGCAACTGCGCACGCAGAACGCCGGGCCCGAGCCGCCGGCGGCCGCCGCGCGTGTCGGCGGCGCATACTGGGCTGCGGGATTCGGCTGGCCGGTGAAGGGATCGGCGTAGGAGTTCGCCTGCTGCGGCACCTCGCGCTGCGGCCGTTGCTGCTGCATGCCGCCGAAGAAGAAGTCGAACAGGCCTTCGGCCGAAGCCGGGGCGGGAGCTGCAAGCAGCGGGGCTGCCAGGGTGGCGGCCACAAGCATCGCGCGACGCCGCTGGCGCGCATGGGACATGACTGTGCGCAATGCTGACTCCACCCGACGCTACTGAACCGGCCGAGACCATCAGGTCTCAGCACATGATTCACCGTAATGCAGGATGGTAAATGAGCAGTTGAGCGGAGGCGGATTCAAGTCGAGGCCGTGACCTCTTCAAGGCCAGGCACAGCTTCCGGCGGATCGTTGCTTCCGGGCCACGCCCCGGGCATGGACGGCCGGGACTGTTTCGCGGCCTCAAGCCTTCAAAAACTCCGACGCCTTGTAGAGCGCGCGGAACGGCAGGCCGGCCGCGCCGAAGGTGTCGGTGGCGCCTTCCTCGCGGTCGACCATGGTCAGCACCAGCACCACCTCGGCACCGGTCTCGCGCACGGATTCCACCGCCTTCATCGCCGAGCCGCCGGTCGTGGTGACGTCCTCGACGATGACGACGCGCTTGCCCTGAAGCGTCTCGCCCCTGGGCAGGCCTTCGATCGCGAGCTTGGCGCCGTGCTCCTTCGGCTTCTTGCGCACGAAGAACGCCGCGATCGGATGGCCCTTGATCCAGGAGATCTGCGCCAGCGCGCCGGCGAGCGGCACCGCCCCCATCTCGAGCCCGCCGATGAAATCCAGATTGTCGTCCTTCAGCGCCTCATAGGTCAGCTCGGCGAGCAGCGTCGCGCCTTCGGGGTCGAGCATGGTCGGCTTGAGGTTGAAGTAGAAATCGCTCTTGCGGCCCGACGCGAGCGTCACCTCGCCGCGGCCGAAGGAGCGCCGGCGGATGATTTCGAACAGGCGGGCGCGGGAGGCTGATTTCGACACGGCGGTCCCTCGGGAGCGTTTTTGGAAGTGGCGGAATTTATCCGCGACGGCCGCGACATTCCAGAGGGGACCGGCCCAGTCAACAGGGATCGGCCGACGATCGGCCATCCCGGACCGCCGGTTGTGGGGCCGCAACCTTCTGGAGTAGGTGAGGGCTCATGCCTTTTGGGGAAGGGAAACGACGCATGACCATCGAGCTGCACACCTGGAACACGCCGAATGGCCGCAAGATCTCGGTTGCGCTGGAGGAGATGGGGCTGCCCTACAAGGTGATCCCGGTGAACATCACCAAGGGCGAGCAAATGGCGCCGGAGTTCCTGAAGCTCTCTCCCAACAACAAGATCCCTGCGATCGTCGACCCCGAGGGGCCGGACGGCAAGCCCGTCAGCATCTTCGAATCCGGCGCGATCCTGCTCTATCTGGGTGAAAAGACCGGCAAATTCCTGCCGAAATCGCTTACGGGTCGTATCCCGGTCTACGAATGGCTGATGTGGCAGATGGGCGGCTTCGGCCCGATGCCCGGCCAGGTGCACCATTTCATCGCGCTCGAGAACGAGCAGGACCGCGCCTACGGCCTGAAGCGCTTCATGGCCGAGACCCGCCGGCTCTACGGCGTGCTCGACCGCCGGCTGGCGGACCGCGACTTCGTCGCCGGCGACCTCTCGGTTGCCGATTTTGCCATCCTGGGCTGGGCCTGGCGCCACCCTCGCCACAAGGTTGAGCTGGCGGATTTCCCCAACGTCAA
Organism: Bradyrhizobium sp. P2_E8; assembly: GCF_056403875.1. Classification (NCBI taxonomy): domain Bacteria; kingdom Pseudomonadati; phylum Pseudomonadota; class Alphaproteobacteria; order Hyphomicrobiales; family Nitrobacteraceae; genus Bradyrhizobium; species Bradyrhizobium sp. P2_E8. The sequence goes on along the minus strand of NZ_JBFUES010000169.1, from coordinate 12,396 downwards.
GCGCTGGTACGAGGCCCTGATGGCCCGGCCGGCGGTGAAGCGGGGAATGGACGCGAAGCTGGATTGAGCGAGAATGCCGTCATCGCCCGCCTTGGGCGCACTTGCGCACTGGGGCGGGCGATCCAGTATCCAGAGGCGGTGGTAATTGAACCGAGAGGCCGCAGCGTACTGGATGCCCCGCCTTCGCGGGGCATGACAGTGTGCCTCACACCTTCCGCGCTTCCACAGCCATCCTGACCGCAAGCCCGGCCRGCACCGTGCCCATCAGCCAGCGCTGCACTAGCATCCAGCTCGGCCGGTTCGCCAGGAACAGCGCGATCGAACCTGCCGCGAGCGCGATCATCGCGTTGACGCTGACGCTGATCGCGATCTGGATCGCCCCCAGCACCACCGACTGCGTCAGCACGCTGCCGGCTGCGGGATCGATGAACTGCGGCAGCAGTGCCAGATACAGCATCGCGATCTTCGGATTGAGCAGATTGGTGACGAAGCCCATCGCGAATAATTTGCGCGGGCTGTCGATCGAAAGCGTCTTCACCTGGAACGGCGAGCGCCCGCCGGGCTTCACCGCCTGCCAGGCCAGCCACAGCAGATAGCCGGCGCCGGCGAAGCGCAGCGCGTCATAGGCAAAGGGAATGGCGAGCAGGAGCGCCGTGATGCCGAACGCCGCGCACAGCATGTAGAACACGAAGCCGAGCGCCACGCCGCCGAGCGAGACGATACCCGCGGCGGGCCCCTGCGTGATCGAGCGCGAGATCAGGTAGATCATGTTCGGTCCCGGCGTGAGCACGAGGCCGAGGCAGACGAGGGCGAAGCCGAGCAGGGCGGGGGTGTGGGGCATGGGTGAACCGGTGCGGGAGACGGCACGGTTCTAATATGCGCCGCGCGGTGGTGCCATCACGCAATTGCTCGGAGGACAATTGGATTCGCATGTGGCTATGGGTCCCGGCCTTCGCCGGGACGACACCGGAGGTGAGGCGAAATCAATGCGCCTCGTCCCAGTTGTTCGCTGCGCGCGCATCGACGTGCAGCGGTACCGAGAGCAGCACGGCCGGGAACGGCGCGTCCTGCATGACGTGCTGCACGACCGGCAGCGTCGCCTCGACCTCGGCGTCCGGCACCTCGAAGATCAACTCGTCGTGCACCTGGAGCAGCATCTGCGCTGACAACTTCTTCTCGGCCAGCGCGTCCTCCACGCGCGTCATGGCGCGGCGGATGATGTCGGCGGCGGTGCCCTGGAGCCGCGCGTTGATCGCGGCGCGCTCGTTGAAGGCGCGCACCGAGGCGTTGGAGGCCTTGATGTCGGGATAGTGGCACTTGCGGCCGAACAGCGTGGTGACATAGCCGTGGCTCCGGCAGAAATCCCGCGTCTCGTCCATATAGGCGCGGATACCGGGGAAGCGTTCGAAGTACTTCTTGATGTAGGCCGAGGCCTCCTCGCGCGCGATGCCGAGCTGGTTGGCGAGGCCGAACGCCGAGATGCCGTAGATGATGCCGAAATTGATCGCTTTCGCGCGGCGGCGGATCTCGCTCGGCATGCCCTTGATCGGCACGCCGAACATTYCCGACGCGGTCATGGCGTGAATGTCGAGACCGTCGCGGAACGCCTGCTTCAGCACGGGGATGTCGGCGATCTCCGCCAGCAACCGCAATTCGATCTGCGAATAATCGGCGGAGACGAGCTTGTGCCCGGGCGTGGCGATGAAGGCGCGGCGGATCTTGCGGCCGTCCTCGGTGCGCACCGGGATGTTCTGCAAATTCGGCTCGTTCGACGACAGCCGGCCTGTCGTCGTCGCGGCCAGCGCGTAGGTCGTGTGCACGCGATGGGTGTGCGGATTGACGTAGGTCGGCAGCGCGTCGGTGTAGGTCGATTTCAGCTTGGAGACCTGGCGCCATTCCAGAATCTTCTTCGGAAGGTCGTGGCCCTGCTCGGCGAGCTCGTCGAGCACCTGTGCGGTGGTCGACCACGCGCCGGTCTTGGTCTTGGTGCCGCCCGGCAGGCTCATCTTGCCGAACAGGATGTCGCCGATCTGCTTGGGGCTGCCGACGTTGACGGGCTCGCCCGCGATCTCCTGGATCTCGGCTTCGACGCGTGCGGCGGTCTGGGCGAAATCGCCTGACAGCCGCGACAGCACCTGGCGGTCGATGGAGATGCCGCGCCGCTCCATGCGCGCGAGCACTGCGACCAGTGGCCGCTCTAGCGTCTCGTAGACCGCGGTCATGTGCTCGGCGATGAGGCGCGGCTTCAGCACGCGCCAGACGCGCAAGGCCATGTCGGCGCCTTCCGCCGACAGCGGCGCGGCCTTGTCGATCGGCACCTGGTCGAACGTGATCTTGCCCTTGCCGCTGCCGAGCAGCTCGCCCTCCTTCAGCATGGCGTGGCCGAACCAGCGCTCGGCGAGCGATTCCAGCCCGTGCGAGCCGCGGCCGGCGTCGAGCACATAGGAGATCAGCTGCGCGTCGTCGGTGTTGCGCAAGGTGATGCCGTGCTGCGCCAGCATGACGGCGGTGAACTTGACCTCGAAGCCGATCTTGAGAATGCCTGATGATTCCAGCACCGGCCGCAGCGCTTCGATCGCGTCGGCATGCTTGACCTGGTCCGGCGCGAGGCCGGCGTCGAACAGGCCGGCGCCGCCGCCGGACTGCTTGTGCGCCAGCGGCACGTAACAGGCGTCGTTCGGCGCGAGCGCCAGTGCAACGCCACAGAGATCGGCCTGCATCGGATCGATGGAATTGGCACGGATCTCGATCGCGACATGGCCGGCATCGTGGATGCGCGCGACGAAGGCGTTCAATTCGGCGWGCGTCTTGATGGCCTGGTACTTGGCACGATCGACCGGAAGCTTGCGCAGCGCCTCTTCGCGCGCGGCGGCGAGCGAGATCGGCGCGCCCTTGATGCTGGCCGACTTGTCGCCCTTGTCGCCGCCCGTTGCCGCCGCGGCGGGGGTAGCGAAGAGATCGCCGGAGGCCCCGGACGGTTTTGCTTTCGCCGCGCCGTCGCCGGCCCTTGCGCCGCTGCTGTTCGACGCATCGGCATCGACATTCGCCGGATCGATCTGCGAATAGTCCGCGACGCGGCGCGTCAGTGTCGTGAATTCCATCGCCTTCAGGAAGGCGATCAGCTTGCGCGCATCGGGCTCGTGGACGGCGAGGTCGTCAAGCGGCACCTCCAGCTCGACCTTGTCGTCGAGCAGCACGAGCTTGCGCGAGATCCGCGCCTTCTCGGCGTTCTCGATCAGCGCCTCGCGGCGCTTGGGCTGCTTGATCTCGGTGGCGCGGAACAGGAGCTGCTCGAGGTCGCCATATTCGACGATGAGCTGCGCCGCGGTCTTGATGCCGATGCCGGGCACGCCGGGCACGTTGTCGGTGGAATCGCCGGCGAGCGCCTGCACCTCGACCACCTTCTCCGGGGGAACGCCGAACTTCTCGATCACCTCGGGGACGCCGATGCGGCGATCCTTCATGGTGTCGTACATCGTGATCTTGTCGTTCACGAGCTGCATCAGGTCCTTGTCGGAGGACACGATGGTCGTGGTGGCGCCGCGCTCGGTGGCCTGCCGCGCATAGGTCGCGATCAGATCGTCGGCCTCGAAGCCGCCTTGTTCCAGGCAGGGCAGGTCGAAGGCGCGCACGGCTTCGCGGATCAGCGCGAATTGCGGGATCAGATCGTCAGGCGCCGGTGGCCGGTGCGCCTTGTACTCGGGGTAGATCTTGTTGCGGAAGGTGACCTCCGACTTGTCGAACACGATGGCGAGATGCGTCGGCCGGTTGTCGGCCGGCATGTCGCGCAAAAGCTTCCACAGCATGTTGCAGAAGCCGAGCACGGCGTTGACCTGAAGACCGTCCGACTTGCGGTTCAGTGGCGGCAGCGCGTGATAGGCGCGGAAGATGTAGCCGGAACCGTCGACCAGGAAGATGTGGTCGCCCTTGCCGGCCGCCTTGGCGGCGACCGGTTTGGCAGCAGCTGGCGCAGCAACGGATTTGCTGTCGGCGGCCGTCTTGGGCGCGGCAGCCTTGGTGTCAGCTTTGGCGGTGGTCTTCGGGGATGTTTTGGGCATGGCCGCAATGTATGAATTTTTGCGGGCTTTGACAGCCTTGAACATTGGGTATTTGGGGCGATTCCCACACCTCATCGTCGTCCCGGCGAACGCCGGGACCCATAACCACAGGGAGAAGTTTGGCGATGACTAGCAGTTGAACGATTAGGCCGTGGTATGGAGACCGTGATCCATCGATAAATCACGCGGTATGGGTCCCGGCGTTCGCCGGGACGACGGTAGAGAGCGTCGCCCAGCTACTCCGCCGCCTGCAACCGCACGCCCGCCTTCTTCGGCGCGATCCAGAATGGGCCGGCATTGACCAGCGCCCAGGTCGCGAGTGCTGCGAGTGCGGGCGCAGGATGGTTGCGCGCGCGATCCGACAGCGCGAACACGTAGGGCGCGAACAGGTAGCCCGAATAGAAATAGACGAAGCGCGCGCAGAACTCGTCGATCGCGGTCCAGCCGGTCGTGATGCGTGCCGTCTCCAGCGCGGCGGCGACGAGCCAGATCGCGAGCGGCGGGACGCGCCGTGTCAGTTTTGTGACGACGAAGAAGACCGGCAGCAGGTAAATGAACCAGAGCGTGCCGAACGGCTCGATGAAGGATTCGAGGTATAAGAGGCCTACCTCGCGCCAGCTCGTCTCCGCCGCGAAGGCGGGCGCCTTGAAGCCGAACTGGATTGTCACCCAGACGACATAGAAATAGGCGAAATGCACCACCTTGCGGTCGAGATAGGTTCGCCAGTCGCGGTCGATCACCAATGACAGGAACAGGCCCGAAATCAGGAAGAAATCCGGCATCCGAAACGGCTTTGCAAAGGCCACGGCGACATGCATGAAACCGGTCCCGCCGGCGGCGAGCTCGACCCCCAGCACCGAATGCATCATCACGACCATGACGATGCAGATGCCCTTGGCATAGTCGACCCAGTCGACACGCGCGGCAGCCGGGGGCTTGAGTCCCCCGCTCGCGGCGATTGTGCCGGTTGCTGCCATGGTGTCCCTTTTCGAGCCGTGTTCCGCCCGGTGCTGTCCGGGCGCGAGGCAGTGTGGAGCCTTGCGGCTTACGATTTCTTTACCGGTACAATTCGCGTGCCGGTTTTTGCGCGCGGACGGTTCCCTCGCCCCGGGAAAATGCTAAACCGCCCCATGTTGGGGTTTCGTTAACCAAGCCAAAACAGGGTTTTCCATGCGAATCGCGATGATCGGAACGGGCTATGTGGGACTGGTGTCCGGAGCCTGCTTTGCGGATTTCGGTCACGACGTCACCTGCGTCGACAAGGACGAGAAGAAGATCGCAGCGCTCCATCGCGGCGAGATCCCGATCTACGAGCCCGGGCTCGACGAGCTGGTCGCGAGCAACGTCAAGGCCAAGCGGCTCGATTTCACCACCGACCTGTCGAAGCCGGTGGCGGATGCCGACGCCGTCTTCATCGCGGTCGGCACGCCGTCGCGCCGCGGCGACGGTCACGCCGATCTGTCCTAYGTCTAYGCCGCCGCRMGMGAGATCGCGCAGTCGCTGTCGGGCTTCACCGTCGTGGTGACGAAATCGACCGTKCCGGTCGGCACCGGCGACGAGGTCGAGCGCATCATCCGCGAGACCAAYCCSAARGCCGACGTCGTYGTTGCTTCGAACCCCGAATTCCTGCGCGAGGGCGCGGCGATCCGCGACTTCAAGTWTCCCGATCGCGTCGTGGTCGGCACCTCCGACGAGCGCGGCCGCAAGGTGATGGGCGACATCTATCGCCCGCTGTCGCTGAACCAGGCGCCGCTGATGTTCACGGARCGCCGCACCGCCGAGATGATCAAATAYGCCGCGAATGCGTTCCTCGCGACCAAGATCACCTTCATCAAYGAGATCGCGGACCTTTCCGAAAAGGTCGGCGCCAACGTGCAGGAGGTCGCGCGCGGCATTGGCCTGGACAACCGSATCGGCACCAAGTTCCTGCACGCAGGTCCCGGCTTCGGCGGCTCGTGCTTYCCGAAGGACACCAAGGCGCTGATCAAGATCGCGCAGGACTACGACGTGTCCCTGCGCATCGTCGAATCCGTGCTCGCCGTCAACGARAACCGCAAGCGYGCGATGGCGCGSAARGTSAGCCAGGCGCTCGGCGGCTCGCTGCGCGGCAAGACCATCGCCGTGCTYGGYCTCACCTTCAAGCCCGACACCGACGACATGCGCGATGCGCCGTCGATCCCGCTGGTGACCGGCCTGATCGACATGGGCGCCAAGGTSAAGGCCTTCGATCCCGTCGGGATGGAGCAGGCSAAGAGTGAGCTGCCCAGCATCAYYTATTGCGAGGACGCCTATTCCTGCGCGGAAGGCGCCGATGCRCTCGTCATCGTCACCGAATGGGTGCAGTTCCGCGCTCTCGATCTCGACCGGCTGAAGGCGACCATGGCGCAAGCCGTCATCGTCGATCTCCGCAACATCTACCGCCCCGAAGAGATGGAAGCGGCCGGCTTCGTCTATGAGAGCGTCGGGCGGTCGTCTCACGCCTAGCACGCCGCGGAGAGCTGAGCTTTCGCGACCTTTCGCCCGCCTCGTCCCGAGGCGGGCGAAATAGTCTCCGGTGCGATATGATCGGTCACACGAGGGCAGCCGCGCCCGGCCCGTCAGCCTCGCTGCCGCTATGGAGATTGTCATGACCGACGACACGCACACGATCCGCAGCGGCGGGCTAACCGCGACCATCAAGGCGCACGGCGCCGAAATGTGCTCGCTGAAGAGCGATGCCGGCGTCGAATTCGTCTGGCAGGCCGCACCGGCCTGGCCGCGCCACGCGCCGCTGTTGTTTCCGATCGTCGGGCGTCTTGCCAACGACGAATTACGGCATCGGGGCAAGACCTACCGGATGACCCAGCACGGCTTTGCGCGCGATAGCCGCTTCGCGTGGGCGGAGCGCGGCGAGAGCCGCTGTGTGCTGGTGCTCGAAGACAGCGAGACGACGCGCGCGCTCTATCCGTTCGCATTCAGGCTGATCGTGACCTACACACTCGACGCGGCCGGCCTCGACGTGGCGCTGAAGATCGTCAACACCGGCGCGGAGACATTGCCGGTGTCGCTCGGTGGCCATCCCGCTTTCAACTGGCCGCTTCAGGCTGGAGTGTCGAAGGAGAGCTACGCGCTGACGTTCACGAACGAGGAGCCGTCTCCGGTTCGCCGTGTCGAGGGCGGACTTCTGCTCGCGGCAACGGATCCGAGCCCCGTCCGAGGCACGGTGCTTCCTCTGTCGGAAGCCCTGTTCACCGTCGACGCCGTCATCTTCGATCGCATCAACAGCGATGCGGTCCGCTATGCGGCCGGGCAGGGCGCCGGGCCTTGGCTCAAAATGTCATGGCGCGGCTTTCGCGAACTCGGCGTCTGGTCAAAGCCGTCAGGCGCGCCGTTCCTCTGCATCGAGCCCTGGCGCGGCTATGCCAGCCCCAAAGACTTCAACGGTGAGTTCAGCGACAAGCCGGGCCTGATGCACATCGCGGCCGGCGCGGAAGAAGAGCTGTCGTACCGGATCGAGGTCGGATCGTCCTGAGGCGGGATCGCCTCCGCGCTCACATCCCGCGGAGAGTGAACCGATGGTCCTCAGACCTCGATCCGCGTGAGATCCTCGCCGAGCACGACGGGACCGGAATAGTCCTGCCGGACATCCGCGAGCAGCGCGTTCAGCATGGAATCGTCGGTGCGCGGCCGGTGATGGGTCAGCGCTAGCTTCTTYACGCCGGCCTTGGCCGCGACCTTGCCGACCGTGTCGCCGCAGGCGATCGTGAATTTCGCAAGCCGGCGGAGGTGCTCGTTGTTGATCTCCGGCGTCGCGAGAAAGCAGCACTGCACCAGCAGGTCGGCTCCCTCCGCCAGTCGCTCCAGACCGGGGCAGGGGACCGTGTCGCCGGAAATCGCAATGACCTTGCCCTCCGCCTCGAAGCGGTAGCCGAGACACATCCAGCGCGCGAGGAAGGCCGGCGGCATGTCGAGGCCATCGCCATGCGAGACGAGCTCGGCGCTGATCTTCCAGCGCCCGGTGTCGAGAACAGGACCCGGCACGATGTCCGTTGCGACGACCGGTTTCCAGCCGCCGAAGGTCGGCTCGCCCCGGTCGCGCCAGGTGATGTCCTTGTCGTAGACCTGTGTGACCAGCGTGTTGACCAGCCGTTCGGTGTCCGGCGGCCCATAGATGCGCAACTCGTCCCTGCGCCCGTGCATCCATGAGTTCAGCATCACATCGTAGAGGTCGCCGATGTGGTCGAAGTGGTGATGGGTGAGAAAGACCGTGTTGATGGCGCCGAGCGGCACGCCGGCCTTGCTGAGCTGCACCATGACGCCGCGGCCTGCGTCGAACAGGATGTTCTCTCCGCCGAGCCTGATCAGCGTGGTCGTCGCCATGCGGCGCGGGTCCGGGCGCGGGCCGCCGGTGCCGAGCAGTATGACGTCCATGGCGCCCCCTCCAGCGTCCAGATCCTTGTGGACTTACAGTAGGTTTGAAGTCCGCGGCGGGGCAAGCCGCAKCGGGTTCCCGCGATCGGCGGTCCTGGGCCGGCTCCCGGCGCTCGCGCGAACCATGCCTGCGTGATGATGCGCGGGATGAGAATTGTGGGCCAATTCATACTTAATGCGTCGAGACTGTGACCAATATTGTTCAGGCAGCACAACACGCCTAGTATTCCAGCAGGCAATTCGGGGGCTCGAACCAGTTGTGAATGTACGTTCACATGACAGCGCATTGCGCAACGACTTGAATTTTCAGGCCGGGCCGCAAGCACACAGGATATCCACCATCGTGGCTGATTCCGCACGTCAGGAGGCGCGTCCCGCAGGCCGCGAGCGGCTGATCGTCGTCGAAGACGATCCGGTGACGCGGACGATGCTGGTCGGCTACTTCAGCGACAACAATTTCGACGTGGTCGGCGCCGGCTCCTGCGCAGAGTGCCGCCAGGCGCTGCGCGGGCGCGCCGACCTCGTCTTCCTCGACGTGCAGTTGCCCGACGGGGACGGCTTCGAGCTCGCCAAGGAAATCCAGGCGACCAGCAACGCGGGCATCATCTTCGTGACCCGCCGCGACACCGACGTCGACCGCATCCTCGGCCWCGAGATCGCCGGCGACCACTACGTCACCAAGCCGATCAATCTGCGCGACCTGCTCGCGCGCGCCCGCAGCGTGCTGCGGCGGCGCTCGATCGACCGCAAGGCGGCGCGCAACCACAATTCGATCGCCTTCGGCGACTGGATCATCGACCTGACGCGGCGCGAGCTGCTCGGCAGCGACGGCAAGCCGGTGTCGCTGACGCGCGCCGAGTTCGACCTGCTGGCGGCGCTCGTCGGCGCCGACGGCAGGCCGCTCAGCCGCGACTATCTGATCGAGGTCGTCAGCAACCGCCAGGCCGAGGTCGACATCCGCACGGTCGATGCGCTGGTGGCGCGGCTGCGCCGCAAGCTCGTCGGCAGCGGCACGCCCGTGATCGCGACCGTCACCGGCGTCGGCTACAAGCTCGCGCTCAGCGAGCGGCTCTAGCCTCCTCCGCGAATGTTCTGATCGCCCTCGCGCCTATCGCGCGCGGGCGCTCTGGTCCGTTATTGTCCCTTGCGCAGCTCCGGCGAGCCGGTCATCGACCGCGTAGAGCGTGCAGGTGGGCGACCATTTCATGCAAGCCGCGAGCGAATCGCGCTGGGCGTCGTCGACCGTCGCGCGCCCCGAACGCCAGCCGTAGCCGCCCTTGGGCGACACCGCAAAAGCCTTGTGCGGCACGGTGCTGGCGAGATAGCGCGCGAACTCGGCGCGCGCGGCCTCGTTGAGCTGGCTCGGCGGCGGCAGCGGATCGGGCGGGCTCAGGACGTCGTGGCCGAGCCCGCGCTCGCGCAGGAAGGCGTCCACGTACGGCGTCCATTGCGGACGGCCGACCACGGAATAGAGATAATGGCCATCGTCGCCGTAAGGCGCCGCCGCGACGAATTTCACGTTGCCACCATTGCCGCGAAACCCGTCATAGAGCCGGCGGGCGAGATCGGGCCCGAAGAACAGATCGTTGGTCGCGTAAACCCACAGCATCGGCACGCGGGATGTCTTGCCGAAGGTGGCGAAGGCCTGCACCAGGCCGCCCTCGTTGCAGACGTCGTCGTCGTCGCGCGAGCCGCGGCCACCGGCAAAGCTGATCGCGGCGACGAGACCGGGCGGCGCCTGCGCCGTCAGCGCGACCGTGGCGAGCCCGCCGGCGGAATGGCCGGCCGCGATCATGCCCGATGTCGTGACGTCGGTCCTGCGCCCCATCGCATCGATCGCCGCGCGCAAATCCGCGACCGCAATCGCCGCCGCCGGCATGTACGCGGCATTGGCGCAGCCGCCGACGCTGTCGACGCGTCCGCCCGGCGAGGTGCCGTAGCCGCGCCGCATCACGATCAGCGCGGCAAAGCCGCGCCGGGCGTATTCCAGCGCGATGCCGTAATATTTGTGCGCGGACATGGTGGCGCGGTCGTCGAAACTGCGCGGCGAGCCGTGGCTGAGCAGCGCGAGCGGATAGCGCTTCGTCCCCGCCGGGCGCACCAGGAACGCCTCCAGCCCCTGCGGCCCGGCCTCCGCCATCGGGATGCGCAGATCCTCGGTGTAGAACTCGGCGGCGCGCGCCGGCGCGCCGGCCACAACGAGGCTGGCGATCAGCAGGAGCAGCATTCGCGGGAGGATCATGGGACGATTCGAAAGGCGGCGATGGTGTCGAGCATAGCATGATCCCATAGCCCGGATGAGCGAAGCGACATCCGGGACAAGCGGTCCCGCATATCGCTTCGCTCATGCGGGCTAGAGGATGATCATTCCGGGTTGGCAGCCAAAGGAACGCCTTCCCCCTCGCGAGTGTTGTGCCCTTGGCGGGCGCCCGGCCGATGCTATGGTGTCCCGCAATCTCTGTGACGACAGGACGAGGATATTTCAGTGGCTGATGTTCATCCCGCGGCGGGCAAGCAGGTCTCGCCGGACGCGCTCACCAACATTCCACGGCTGGTGACGGCCTATTTCGCCGGCAAGCCCGACGTGGCTGACCCGGCGCAGCGGGTGGCGTTCGGCACCTCCGGTCATCGCGGCACCTCGTTCAAGACCACCTTCAACGAGGGCCATATCCTCGCGACCACGCAGGCAATTTGTGACTACAGAAAGGAAAAGGGGCTGACCGGCCCGCTCTTCATCGGCATCGACACCCACGCGCTGGCCGAACCTGCTCTCGTCAGCGCCGTCGAGGTGTTCGCGGCCAACGGCGTCGACGTCATGATCGACAAGGACGGCGGCTACACGCCGACGCCTGTGATCTCGCACGCGATCCTCACCTACAACAGGGGCCGCACGTCGGGTCTGGCGGATGGCGTCGTCGTCACGCCCTCGCACAATCCGCCGGAAGACGGCGGCTACAAATACAATCCGCCGCATGGCGGCCCGGCCGACACCGATGCGACCGGCGTCGTCGAGAAGCGTGCCAACGCCYATCTTGCCGACGGGCTCAAGGGCGTCGCGCGCATGGACTACGCCAAGGCGCGCAAGGCCGCGAACGTGCATGCTTACGACTTCATCACGCCCTACGTCGCCGATCTCGGCAACGTCGTCGATCTCGATCTTGTCAAATCCGCCGGCATCAATATCGGCATCGACCCGCTCGGCGGCGCCGCCGTGCATTACTGGCATCCGATCATCGAGCGCTACGGCCTGAAGGCCACGGTGGTGAACGAGGCGATCGATCCGACCTTCCGCTTCATGACGGTCGACTGGGACGGCAAGATCCGCATGGACTGCTCCTCGCCTTACGCGATGGCGAGCCTGATCGGCATGCGCGACCGCTTCGACGTCGCCTTTGCCAACGACACCGATGCCGACCGCCATGGCATCGTGACGCGGACCGGCGGCCTGATGAATCCGAACCATTATCTCGCGACGGCGATCTCCTATCTGTTCGCGCACCGCCCGAACTGGGGCAAGGATGCCGCGATCGGCAAGACCGTAGTGTCGAGCTCGATCATCGACCGTGTCGCGAAAAAGCTCGGTCGCAAGCTGGTCGAGACGCCGGTCGGCTTCAAATGGTTCGTCGACGGCCTCCTCACGGGCGGCTTCGGCTTCGGCGGCGAGGAGAGTGCAGGGGCCTCGTTCCTGCGCCGCGACGGCACGGTGTGGACCACCGACAAGGACGGCATCATCCTCGGCCTGCTCGCCGCGGAGATCATGGCGAAGACCGGCCGCGATCCCAGCCAGCTCTTTGGCGACCTCACCGCCGAGTTCGGCATGCCCCATTACGCGCGCATCGACGTCGCGGCAACCACGCCGCAGAAGAACATTTTGAAGTCCGTCACGCCCGAGCAGCTCGGCCTGAAGGATCTCGCCGGCGATCCCGTT
>NZ_JBFUES010000168.1:0-12953 GCF_056403875.1 Bradyrhizobium sp. P2_E8 | reverse complement strand
CGCCATTCTTTCCTTGGTCCGCTGGCACCCAGCGAGCGGACAATCAGGAGCGCCGAAGCAGAGAGGCCTTCGGGCCAGAAGCAGACCTCGCAGCTCATTCAGCTTTTCTATTCCGACGTCGAGGGCGGAGTGGCGCTCTCTTCCCCTGGGAGAAAAGGTGGCGTCACCCGAACTGCGCGACCACGGCCGACCACAGACGCCAGATTTCGGGGGACTTTTCATCGACGGCGGTCTGCACCATGACCAGCTTTGAGGGCGGATCAACGAGGATGCGCTGCCCGAGGTGCCCCAAGAGCGCGAATTGCCGTCTGCTGCCGGGAAACAGGTAGACCTGATAGCCGTACCCGAACCCTCCCTCGGCTTTTGCCAGATACGTCTCGGAGGCAAGCACCGTGGTCGCATCAATCATCCACTGTGCAGGTATTATCTGTTTGCCTTCCCACGCTCCGTCGTGGGCCAGCAGACGGGCGAGCCGGGCGTAGTCGCGCAGTACCGCATTGAAGAACCCGTGCGCTACCTCACGGCCTTCCGCATCAATCAGCCATTTGGCATCCGCTTCCGTGCCGATCGGCTGCCAAACTTTTTCCTGGAGATAGCCGCACATTGATTGACCGGTCGCGTAATGCAGCACGAGACCAAGCACGTCCGTCTCGATACTGGCGTAATGGAATCGCGTCCCCGGCGGCGCGATCCGTTGGTTGAATTGCGCGATGCTGGCAACGGTGCCTTTTTGGGAAAACCAGTGTTTGCGCACCATGTCGCCCCACAGGCGATCGAGGTCGTCTCCGCTGCCTTTCGCTTCATCGTTCTCTTCACCGAACTTCACGCCAGACGACATGTGCAGCAGCGCGCGGATCGGCGTTGCACCGTATTCCGTGCCTTTCAAGCCGGGAACATAGGTCTCCGCAGCATCGTCGATCGACTTGATCGCGCCTTCCGCGGTCGCGATCCCTATCAGCATGCCAGTGATCGATTTTGCCATCGACTGCGATATCAGCCGGTCTCGATCGGTGCGGCCGTACTGATAGCACTCAACCAGAATCCGGTCGTCCTTAGCGATCAACAGGCCCGTCACCGGATTGCGCGACAGATAATCCGCAAGCGAAGCGCGGCTTCCCTTGTACTGATAGCTGACATCCGCCGGCGTTCGCTTGAATGGCCAGGATGTGGCCGCGCGATCGACGTGGCGTGTCGGGAATATCTCATCGTAATGACTGAATGCGCCGACGCGGTATTTTGGCGAGGCCGGATTGCCGGGCTGGAAGATCCTCCACCGGTCCTTGATCGGGTAGTTCTCGGCCGCGCCGTAAAGTTCGGCGTCCGGGCCATCGGCGAAAAAGGACGGACCTCCACCGATTTCGGCAGCCCAACTCCATTTCGCCGACGCCGCAACGCAGGTTGCCGCAAGTCCGGTCAGCACAGAGCGTCGCGAGAGTGCTTTCCCGGCGCTGGTATCGGACTTTAAAGGACTTCTCATTGCTCATTGTTCCAAGCTACCGCTGCGCCGCTGGCAAGAGTGATAAAATCGCGCCTTCGCATACCTGGCCCATCCGACCTCGAAATCGCTGGAGAGGGCCAACTGCTCCTCACCGCGAATGCTACGGCGAGTAACATTGAGCCACGCAGCGTGCTATGTCAATGGCATACAGCTTTTGAGCGAGGTCAGCTTTGGGTCAAACTTGGAAGTCGGCAGGTCCGTCCTGGATGGTCTGCTCTGCCACTGTGAGCGGACATCACCGGATCCGCGCTTCAGGTCCGCGAAGGGCCAAAATCGACATGGCAATGAGAGTCAATTAGACGTTAGACGATTCACATAGGTGCTTGCCGAAACCTTGAGAATTGGGAAAAATAGGTAATCCGGGGCTGGCTAGGCCGTGTACCTATAAACCCGACGGCGTGACGCGGAGCTGCCTGCGTCGGCTTTGCCGCTATAGCGACCAAGTTCGTGCGCAGCGCAATATGTGTCAAAGGCAGTCATTCGGGCACGCCAGCTGTTCGCCAGGCTTGGCCCAATTTCTCGACATCTTCGAGCCGACGAAATGGCGAGCTTTTGATGCCGGAAATGCGCAAAGCGGGGTCGGTTTGCAGGACGGCGTCGCACGCGCGACGGGCTTCGGCGATGCGCCCGGCCATCGCCAGGCTCGACATCAGTATTCGCTGCGCGCCCGGAAAATTCGGCTGGCGCTGGATGGCGCTCGTGGCGCGGGACAGAGCTTCCTCATACCGCCCGGCAAAGAAATGAGCGAAGGCCATCCCGGTTTGCGGAATGAACAGGTGGGGATCGACCGGACTCAAGCGAATTGCTGCCGAGAATTGCTCGATCGCTGCATCGTGATTCCCGAGAAAAACCTGCGCCCAGCCTGCCCAAAGGCGCGCCATGGCCAGATTGGGATCGAGTGCAATAGCCCTTGCGGCAAGAGCCGAACCGGTCTCCGGCTCTGCGAGCATGTAGGAATAGACATGTGCTGCGTGCGCAAGCACCAGAGGATCGTCCTGGTCGAGCTGTACCGCTCGTTCGACCAGTTGTCGGCTTTCAGCCCGCTCCTTTGCCGCGTCCTCGATCCATCCGAACCCTTTCTTCTGACCGAAAATGTTTGCTCCAGAGGCGTAGGCGACGGCAAATGCAGGATCCAGCGAAATGGCGAGTTTAGTCATCCTGAGAGCTTCACCGCTGCCCTCCCGCGTCCACTGGTAGATGCTGAACTTGGAGCGCAGATAATAGTCATAGGCCTGGAGGCTTTCAGTCGGTTTGCGCCGTGCGCGCTCTATCTCGGCCCGCTCAAGCTGCGGAGACATCGCGCCTATCACGCCGCTCGTCAGGCGGTCCTGCAAATCGAAGATGTCTTCGAGCTCGCCATCGAACCTGTCCGCCCAGATGTGCGCGTCCGTGGACGCATCGATCAATTGCCCGGTCACACGAATCCGTTTTCCGGCCTTGCGCACGCTGCCTTCCAGTACGTAGCGAACACCAAGCTCACGACTGATCCGCTTGATGTCGACGGCTTCGCCCTTGTAGGTGAAACTCGAATTTCGCGAGATGACGAACAGCAATTTCGATCGCGACAGACCGGTGATGATATCCTCGACCATGCCGTCGGCGAAATATTCCTGCTCCGGATCGTCGCTTAGATTCTGGAAGGGAAGCACCGCGATGGAAGGTTTGTCGGGAGGCGCAAGGACGGATCTCGGGTGTTCCATCGCACGATCGTCGGCGATCGGCGCGCCGGTGGGTCCTTGCGCTTGCAGGATCGGTCCGACGAAACGGAAGCCCTTTCGCGGCAGTGTCTTGATCAGGCGCTGTTCCTGGCCGGAATCGCCGATCGCGTTCCGCGCGGCATTGAGGCGAGTTGTCAGCGCTTCGTCGGACACGCTGCGCCCGTTCCAAACGGCATTGATGAGGTCGTCCTTGCTGACGACGCGCTCCCGGTTGCGGATCAGATAATCGAGCAGGTCGAATACCTTTGGCGCGATGGCGACGACTTCCGCGCCGCGATGCAACTCGCGGCGGTCCGTGTCGAATGCGTAATTCTCGAACAAATAGCGCAAGCTGCCGTTCCCCCAGGTGGCCTCCGATCGTCGAGGCACCAGCACCGGTCGCGACCCCAAGAATAAGCCGTCGGTAAGGAAAAAGTAAGCCGTAGGTCAGGCGTGCCTGCCCATGCCTTGGCACTCTCGTCTGACTGAAAATACCCCCCGGAAGAGACGTTCGAACTTGGAACAGGTTATGTCGGAATCGATTCAGGCGGCTGCTCCGTGCCCTCCACCGCATGCTCAGCTGATACAGATGGGGACAGGCGGCGCGGTCGCTAACGTCGTGCACATCGCGGCGAAGCTTGGGTTGGCTGATAAACTTGCTGATGGACCGAAGAGTGCAGTGGAGCTGGCCGGCCCATCAGCTCTGCACGCCCCGTCCTTGCACAGATTGATGAGGACGATGGCTAGTCTGGGGCTTCTCACTGAAGGTGAACGACTGCGATTTTCGCTGACGAAGCTCGGTGAGGCATTAAGGTCGGACGCTCCGGGCTCGGCTAGATCGACCTTGCTCATGACGGGAAGTAGTTGGGTCGCAAGTGGCTTCGCCAATCTACTTCATTCCTTGCAAACAGGCCGTACAGGCTTCGAAAAAGCACAGGGGATGCCGTTCTTCGACTATCTTGCTCAACATCCCGATGACGCTTCAGTGTTTAGTGAAGCCATGGTTGGACTTCATGGAGGAGAACCTCCAGCGGTCGCGGCCGCCTACGACTTTTCTATGTTCCAGACCGTCGTCGATGTTGGAGGGGCATCTGGCAATATGCTCGCCGCTATACTTGGGCGATATCCAGAGTCTCGAGGCCTGTTGTTCGATCGGCCGCACGTTGTGGTCGATGCTGAAAAGTCGCTCAAAGCGAACGGTGTTACGGGTCGTGTGACCGTCGAGGCTGGAGATTTTTTCCTGTCAGTGCCTTCGGGCGGCGACGCTTACATCTTGTCGCATATCTTGCACGATTGGAACGATGACCAGTGCCTGACAATTCTAGGTCATTGTCGCAAAGCCATGAAGCCGGATGGACGACTGCTGATTGTCGAGATGGTCCTGCCTCCCGGTGACGCTCCACATCCAGGGAAGATACTGGATATGGTGATGCTGGCATTGATCGGTGGGCAGGAGCGCACGGAAACCGAGTACGCCAGTCTACTGGACAGGGCTGGTTTCCGCCTCAGTCGCGTCGTGGCAACACAATCACCGGTGAGCGTCGTAGAAGCCGTTCTGGCCTAAGTGCCGCAAGGTCCGCTTGGACTCACCAGGAGGCGCGGCGCAGGTTGATATCCGCTCATGTCCGCGAGCGCCGAACTGGCGCAGGCCCTGGGGGAACGTTGCGCTTGGTCGTCCGCCCGTGATTCAAATCCCAACCCCCTGGGGATCGAATCATGCGCTACGAACTCGCCGACTATGAATGGACCGTCATAAGGCCGATGCTGCCAAACAAGCCGCGTGGCGTTCCTCGGGTCAACGACCGTGGTGTCCTCAATGGCATCTTCTGGATCTTGCGATCAGGAGCACCTTGGCGTGATCTGCCCGAGGCGTTCGGTCCGTACACCACTTGCTACAACCGATTCGTCCGCTGGCGGCGTGCCGGTGTCTGGGGGCGCATCATAGACGCACTTGCCGCTGCCCATGATGCCGCTGTCCAGATGATCGACACCTCCATTGTCCGCGTGCATCAGCATGGAGCCTGCATCACAAGGAACCACCGCCAATCTATGGGAAGGTCGCGCGGCGGTTTGACGAGCAAAATTCATGCGGTGGTCGATAGCAAAGGTCTGCCGGTACGGTTGGCGCTAAGCCCCGGTGAGGCCCACGACATCCGTCTTGCCGGAAAGTTGCTGTCTCGTCTGAAATCCGAGTCAATGCTGCTTGCCGACCGGGGCTATGACGCCGACTGGATCAGAGAGCTTGCCATGAAGAAGGGTGCGTGGGCCAATATCCCGCCGAAGAACAATCGCAGCGATCCGATCTGCTTCGGCCCGTATCTCTACCGCGCTCGCAACCGGGTGGAGCGGTTCTTCAACAGAATCAAACAATGTCGTCGGGTGGCGACGCGGTACGACAGGCTTGCCGCCAACTACCTTGCCTTCGTTCAACTCGCGTCAATCAGGCTATGGCTGCGCCTTAATGAGTCCGCGTCCTAGGCCTCTCATGGGCGGGGCCGCCGCCTGCGACGGCGGCAGCCCCTAGCCGCGAAGGCGGCGTTTACGCGATACATGGGCACCTCCGCGGCTACAGGTAAGCCTCAACCCGGCGATCGCCTTGCGCAATGTGATCTACTTGTTAGTCTTACCGGACGGCTTGCGGACGTTGTTCGTGACGCGTTTCTCGATATCCGCAATTGTATTGGCGAACGCTGCGCGCAGTTGCTCCGCGTGAGCTGCGCTCTCCGGTTCAATATGCAATCTTGATCAGCAGCCTGTTCAACAGATAGGTGATGCGTAGATTTTCCGAGTGCCGGGATCGCAGGGCCGTGATCTGCCGCCGCATCTCGCCGAGATCGAGCGTCTCGTGTTTCGACGGCCTCTTCAAAATGATACTCGCGCGTGGCCAGCGAACGAAGCCGACGCGCCGAGTATGACGGCGCGAAGGCTCGCCAGGGTGGACCCGGACGGGGCGATGTCCGGTGCCCAAACCTAACGCTCCAATGTGCCGCCGCAATCACGGCCTCATACTAAGATTGATGTCCGTGCTGCGGGTTAATTCTGGAACTGGTCAGGCTTAGTCTGCTCACCAGGCTTCTCCGGTGTGAGGTTGATTCTGTTTCGCCGTGATGCTCGCAGATTCATCCAAAGCAGCACCACGCCTGCGATGATGAAAAAGACTGTCAGACAATTCAGCAAAAGCGGGATCATGAAAACTGATCTCGATCCTCATGGGCGGCCGATGCACGGGCCTGTGGCCCGTCTAAAATCAGGCATGCGTTGCAGTCTAGCAATATCCACAGCGCCCCGCGGGAAGAGGTGGGCAAAGCCGACTGCCCGCATTTGCGAATCCCTCCCCTGTGCTAAGCGCCGGAACGACGGGCCTTGGATAACGATTCCCTCCGAGTCCAGGGAGTTAGCGATCTTGATGTTCCGCAAGCGACGCCCAGCCTACCGCACCATCGAAGGCTGGGCGCGGTCGATATTGTTGGAAGCTGGCGCCATCCGCGAGTGTGAGGAGCACGGGTGGATGCAAGACCGAGCGGACCCTCATGCCCGCGAACGCGCCTTGGACATCGCCAGACTAGATCCGCCACTTGGATTGTCGCCGGAGCAAGCGGCTGCCGAAATC
Organism: Bradyrhizobium sp. P2_E8; assembly: GCF_056403875.1. NCBI lineage: Bacteria > Pseudomonadati > Pseudomonadota > Alphaproteobacteria > Hyphomicrobiales > Nitrobacteraceae > Bradyrhizobium > Bradyrhizobium sp. P2_E8. The sequence goes on along the minus strand of NZ_JBFUES010000168.1, from coordinate 6,148 downwards.
GGCGCCGTGCTCGGATCGATCGGTGACACATGCCCGGAATGTCTGTCCCAAAACTGAGTACGAAAGCTGGGCGATTTTTCCGCGCCGCAGGGCGTTCGGCGCCAAAAATCGTCGCGATACTCCCGCACCAGATCGCGTTGTTCGCGCGCCAAAGTGACGTCCAGCGATTGGAACCGACAGGTCTTCCCAGTCTTAAGCCGAATATTTTCAATAGATGGGAGGAGTGTCATGCCTCGTGGCGACAAGTCCAGTTACACCGACAAGCAGAAGAGCCAGGCCGAGCACATCGAAGAAGGCTATGAACACCGCGGCGTTCCGGAGAAGGAGGCCGAACGGCGCGCCTGGGCGACCGTGAACAAGGAGACCCACGGCGGAAAGAAGAGCGGTTCGGGTCGCGGCACTGAGGAAGACCATTCGCCGTCCCGCAAAGGCGGCCGATTGGGCGGCGCGGCGTCCGCCAAGCGGCCGGCATCGGAGCGTTCGAGGTCCGCCAAAAAGGCGGCCAAGACCAGAAAACGACGTGCTGCGTAAAGTCATCGAAAGGAAAGTAAGACGGGTCTCGAAGCCGACTTTTCCCTTGGAGTGTTTGTACTCCTCGCGGCGCTGATCTATGGCGTCCTCGGTTATCGCTACCGAAACCGTGCATTGGATCCCGACCGGACGCTCCTTCACCTCATCCGGAAGGACCTAATGCCGTGAGGTGAAATGGCTCCGTCATTTGGTTCGTGATCCGCTGCTATCGACCTCCAACTGTTGGAGTTCTCTGCTTCGCGATTCAAGGCGCAGCATTGCGGAGCGCTGCTCGGCGACACTCAGGACCTTCGGCTGACTGACATATCCGGACGAGCTTTTCCGAGTGATCCGGCCCGATATCTTTGGGCAACGCAAAACGAGCGGGTGCTCACATCAAACCTAATGTGGTGGGTACCCTCCCCGTTACCCTGGCCGGAATCCGAATGCCCTGAAATCCGGCTAAGTATTGGTCGGAAGGATTTGAACCTCCGACCCCTAATCTCCCAGGCGGAAGCAGGTGTTTTGTTCCTCCAAGGTAAAATTAGGAAACTAGCGAGCGGGGTCTAATTGTACTCGCAGGAGTTTTTATCTCGATTGTAAACCATTGGCCGGTCCCCGGGGGCGGCCAGAACTCACTAGGACTTACTATCCGCGTCTGGAGCGCCCAACGCCGGCACCCAGCGGCATTCAGTTCCATCCAACTACTTAACATATATTGGGAATTTCCTCTCATCTTTGGCAGCAGGTGTTGTATGGCGGCTACAGCAATTTCAAGGCGAGCGACTTACTCTTTGCGGGCAAGCGGGCGAACACGCCGATAATTGAACTCGTTAGTCTGGGGAGATACTCGCATGAAAAAGCTTTTTGCGGCTGCGGCCGGAACTTTGGCTCTGGCACTGGCGGCTCCCGCAAGCGCGGCGGATCTCGCTGCGCGTCCCTACACCAAGGCCCCGCCGCCGATGGTCGCCGCCATCTACGACTGGAGCGGCTTCTACATCGGCATCAACGGCGGCTGGGGTACGAGCCGCAACTGCTGGGACTTCGTGACACCGGTCACCGGCACGCTGGTCGACGACGGCTGCCATGACGCATCGGGCGGCACGGTCGGTGGTCAGGTCGGCTACCGCTGGCAGTCAGCCAATTGGGTGTTTGGCGTGGAAGGCCAGGGCAACTGGGCCGACTTCAGCGGAAACAACATCAGCCCGACTGCTCCAGGTCAGCAGAACCGTACGCGGATCGATGCGTTCGGCCTGATTACCGGCCAGATCGGCTATGCCTGGAATAACGTTTTGTTCTACGTGAAGGGTGGCGCCGCCGTAGTGGACGACAAATACGACCTCCTCATCGCGCCGGGATTCGTGGGTGCAGGCACTGTCTTCGGTTCGGCCCGCGACACTCGCTGGGGCGGAACGGTCGGCGCGGGTGTCGAATTTGGCTTCGCCCCGAACTGGTCGGTGGGGGTCGAATACAATCACATCTTCCTTGGCGATCGTAACGTCGACTTCAACTTCGCCGGCGCGTTCGTTCAGACCGAACGCGTCCGCCAGGACGTCGATATGGCTCTCGTCCGCGTGAACTACCGTTGGGGCGGCCCCGCGATCGCCAGGTACTGAGTAACTCATCGCATTAACAAGGGCCGGCTCTTTGAGCCGGCCTTCTGCTTTTTGGGAAACCCCGCGTGACAAAGACTCACAAGCCGGTCATCCCTTCGCAGCTCGCCGATGAGCYAAACCAAGCATTCGCATCGGCTGAAGCTCACACAATTTGCAGGGCGATCGGGCAGGCACTCAGAGATTTCAACGTCTCAGAAATCTCCAAAAAAACCGGAGTGCAGCGTACGAGCATCTATCGTGCTTTCGGCAACGAACAGCTTCCTAATTTTTCTACCGTCCTCGGGGTGCTCACGGCCATGGGCTTGCAGTTAAAGGTTACCCCCATGCGAGGCGGCCATGAACGAACTCCTGCTCCGCCGGATCAGAACTAGCGCCGGACAATCGGCTCCGCTGGGGAGCGCCAAACGCCCAAAAACTCCGTCGATTATTCAGCCTGTTATCGAGCCAGCAAAAGGCTGATATACACTCTGCTCCACACTTGGCCGAAGCGTTTGTAAATTAGTCTCATCGAACAAGTTGCGAACGCGAATGTATCGGTTACCGGACACCGTATTCTCCCGGGAGCACGCCGCCTCAATTTGCTCGGAACGGGTTCCGAGCATTTGCAGTTGAATCGCTGGTTCATCTTCATGGAGAAAGGCCATGGGATCGCGCCGGAGATTTAAGCAATCTTCCCCTCTCGGGGAGCGACTTGCCGAAGAAGCGAAAAGCCTACGTGAACTAGCCAAGACACTCCCACCGGGGACCGAGCGAGAAGTTTACGAAAAGCGCGACAAGACGAAGTCGGCGCGCACATAACTGTTGACCTCAGAGAGGGTGACGAGATTTTCCCGGATGAGGAAGGTCTGGAACTCTCAACCTTAGCGAAGGTGCAAGAAGAGGCGGCTCGCTCGCTGGCCGATATGGCCCGAGATTCCGTCCGCAGYCTAGGGGGCGGTAGCCATCAGCTGTCGATTGAGGTCCGGGACGACAGCGGTCCGGTACTCCACCTCAAATTCACATTCGAAGTCGAACGTCGAAGGCATTAAGGTCGCCCTCGGCCAGTACCTAATTCCGGCCAGTACCCCAAAACGCTTGGCATGACTGCTCCCATCTCGATCAAACGCCACGAAGCCGTTCCCGGCACCGGCAGCTATGAAGTCCGCTTCGCCGATGGCCGGCCAAGCGTCTATTTCTATTGGGATGACCTGCCGGGCCGACGGCTTCGACCGGATCTGCTGACCCGCAGCGAGGCCGAGGCCAAGGCCAGGGAGCTGGGCCGCATCGAGCGCGACAGGCTCGCCGGCGCCAGTGCATGAAGCACGTCGAGGCCTGCCCCTTCGCAGATCCGCAAGTTGCCGCACGCAAGCTCCTCGAGCTCGCCGCCGGCGTCGAGCCTGTCAATGGGCGCATTCACATCGAGAAGATCAACGCGCCGTTCCTCTCCAAGAACGGCTGCCGGGCGACGGGCGCGGAATTCGGCGCCGGCATCGGATATGCGGTCGAGAAAGGTTGGCTCGAGCTGCACGAGAGCGGGACCTTCGTGCGGCTGATCAAGGCTGAGGCCCAATAAAAACGGTCCCAGCATACCCCTATGCTGGGACCGTTGGAGGTTTGCTTGGCGGTTGGAGCGCTAAGCATCCCTAGCTTAGGAAAAACTGGCAGTCTATCTGTCTGCTTTCGTACACAAGGGGTATGGTTCCCGCTCAGGAACAGAACTGATCGCAATGAAAGACATGYAGGCTCAGTTGGAMAAGCTCCGCACRGATGCCGCCGAGTGCGCCCTCATCCGTGACYTGGCGACCGACCCGAAGAAACGAGAGCTTTTTACGAGGCTGGCTGATCACCTGACGGTTCTCGCCTCAGAAGTTGAACGCGCAATCGCGGACAGCGTGAAGCGGACCTGATGAAGTCGGGTTGGCGGCGGCCCATCGAGGAGCCGATCAGGGTCGACGGTCGCAGCCTGGCCACGCTGCGCGAGGCCGGCGAGTACATTGCTGGGCTGCCGAAGAAAGAGCATAACGCGCCCGAGTGGCGCGCAGCGATGGAAGCCCTGCTCCTTGGTGGTCGAGCGAGGCGGCCTCAATGCGACAGCCTCCGCCGGAGCTTCCTGATGATCTCCCTGAGGTCAGCAGCGTATTCTTCCACGGCCTGCCGCACCTCATCCAAGCGGGTCGGTCGAGGAGGTGGCGGCTTAGCTGAATCCGGCTTGTCGGATTGGTTCATGGCCCAGCGAGCGGCCGGGACCAAGCAGGGTCATTGAGCTAAATCAAAGCAACCGCGCGCAACGGCATGGCCAAGAACGAGGAACAGAGCGGCGCGCGGAGGCGCTGATTGCCTGGTCCACCGCGTTCAAGACGCCGATCGCACCCACTGCGGGCAGCGACTCAGCGCCGACCGAAGTGGCAGGCCTCACCGGAGGTGCTGCCACCGCCGGGAAATTAACGGGGTGACACTCCTATCAGGAACCACGCGAGCGCGCGGTATTTGAATTCTCGCCGGCTCGCTGTCCGAGCTGGCGGAGCAGCCTCGGCCTACCGCCGGAAGCCGCCTGAAGCCGGGGCCGTCTCTCCGCCACCATCGTGTTGGAGTTTGCGTGTGCGTTGCTCGCCCTCGATCGTGCCCGCCGACCGCCTCGACCGCGACATCTATCTGGTCCTCGAGGACTTCGGCGTCCGCGCCGGCTGCGCCTGGCGAGACCGACGAAACCGATACCGACATAGAGACCATCCTCAGGCATCTCCTGTCCGCCTATCCGGTCCGGATTGTGTGCTTCAATCCGGGCGAAGGCTGGTCACGGGACGCCACCCCCGATGTCGCTGACGCGCTGGCGCAGCGGGCAACCGATAACGACGTCGATATCCCGTCAGCGCTGCAGGACTTTATCGCCGCCAATGCCACCTCCCGCTTCGACGTGCAGCTCGCGCTACCGCTGCTGGGTGCCCCGTGATGCCAGGAAGGCCGCAAACTTAGGCTCATCGATCTGATCGAATTTTTGCCATCTTTTGCGTTTTTTGATTTTTCCGATTGTGAATTTTTACCTGCCAGTTGTTGGTAATGTTTACCGGAAGAACGACATAATTGCTGTCGGTATGCGTTTCAGAATGAGCGAGCTTGGCGCCGCTCGCTGTTCAGGGCTGGCTAATCGGAGTGGCGTCGTCGTCGAAGTGGGCCGCCGGACCACGGGCATCACCGTGCTGTTCGATGGCGCCCGAAGACCAACTTGCCTGCACAGAGACTTCATAGCCCCCATCTCGCCCATCTCGCATGAGACGTTCGCCGCACCTTCTGTCGCTTCAGACGAATGGTCACGTTAGCTTGGGCGGCCGACATGCTTTCACCATCTCACCAAAAAGCGCTAGGGAACAGCAGAGCGCAACTCCAAGGTACGGCAAATGCAAGTGTCATCGGTGCCTCACTGATGAAATCCGATGCTGAAACGGGAGCGAGATTCGCATATTCGCAGCCGCGTGACTAWCTCGTTCGCATGCACCGCGCGTTCGAGTTCTGCCTSCCCACTGCYGCCAAAGCCGTGCCTTCCGGGCCCGACTGGATTCACGAAATCAAGTATGACGGCTACCGMCTGCGCGTCGAGCGCRACGGCAAGACCGTGCGGCTCTGGACGCGTAACGGCCACGACTGGACCGGACGTTTCCCCTGGATCGTCGAGGCCGCACTGAAGAACCGCGAGCAGCACTTCGTCATCGACGGCGAGGCCGTCGTACTCGGCGTCGACGGGGTTTCCGACTTCAATGCCCTGCACTCCCGCAAGCATGATACTGAGGTGCAGCTCTACGCCTTCGACGCGCTCGCGCTCGGCGGCGAGGACCTGCGGCAGCTGCCGCTGACGATGCGCACGGCCAATCTGGCGCGGCTATTGCGCGGCCGGCCAGACGGCATGTTCATCGCACCGTTCGAGCCAGGCGCGATCGGGCCGGAGCTATTCGGCGCGGCCTGCCGCATGGGCCTCGAGGGCCTGGTCTCGAAACGACGTGACCGGCGCTACAGCGCCGGCCGGTCGAAGGACTGGATCGAGGTCAAGA
>NZ_JBFUES010000167.1:0-10801 GCF_056403875.1 Bradyrhizobium sp. P2_E8 | reverse complement strand
GCCGTACACATGGTGCCTGAACAACGCCTGCATTGCGGCCGATGTGGCAAAACCCGGCCTGATAAGGGAGATGGAAGCGGGCAAGACGCTCGCGCTGGAGGTTGTCGACCCCAATCTGCTGTCGGTTACCGCCTCGGTGCCGCTTGCTCAGTTCGCCCTTGCTCACAAGGGACCGCCGGCCCAAACGTTCGACCAGCAAATCGACGAATAGCCCGCAGCCGATTTGTCCAACCTAGCGACCACGGGCTCTTTCCACACTCTCAATGAGCGAGGCCGCGGCAAACGGCTTGGTCAAATAGGCGATRCATCCCGATGCGATTGCTGCCGCGCGGCTTTCATGATTGTCGTTGCCGGTGACAAAGACGACCGGCACATGGACCTTCTGCTCCACAAGCCTGCGTTGCAGATCGATTCCAGATTCGCCATCCAGATTGATATCCAGGATGATACAGAACGCCTGCTGAAAGTTGCCATGATTTAGCAGCGCATCGGCGGATTCGAACAGCTTTGCCTCGAAGCCATGCTCCTGCAGCAGCCGCATCATGCTCCTGCGCATGGACGGGTCATCATCCACAACGAAGATGGACTTGCGGTGCGACAAGTGGCCCAACTCCATACACGATACACGGAAAGCTCGGCAGAACACGATGGACTTGCGTGAACGCGTCGGGCGCCTCGAGGCGCAACGAGAGCGCGACGCGAATCGAGCCGACTACGCTGCTCGCGCGCGATCTGCTGTTGTGACAAGGCGCGCTCGATCGCTTCAATCAGCTGCGCCGACGAAACCGGCTTGGTCAGGAAATCCTCGGCACCGGCCTTGATCGTCCGCACCGTCGTCGCGGTATCGGCATGCCCGGTCAGAAACACGATCGGCACGGTCGATCCAAGCTCATGAAGACGCGTCTGTAGATCCGGTCCGGTCAGGCCCGGCATCTGCACGTCGAGGAGGATGCAGCTCTGCAGCTCTTCGCGGGGCAGACGATCGAGCAGGTCCTGCGAGGAGGCATAGGTCGCGACGTCGTAGCCCGCAAGTTTAAGCCGACGCTCGATCGCCGTTCGGAACGAGGCATCGTCGTCGACCACGTGAACAAGGCCAGGCAATGGGCCCTCTCTGTCTCTTGCAACTGCTTTAACGGCTTACCTAGCACAGGGATGGGCCAGAGTGATCTAGCGATCCCGTTAATGCAGAAGTTTTCGCAAGTCAGAGTTTGTGACGCGAAGCTCGATCGGACGCAGGAGCCGCTCTTCTCGTTCCGCGCACCATCCTACCGACCTGTCCCTTGGTACAATGAACCAAGTGACAATGGTGAAGAATACGGCGTTAGTCGTAAATCGCCCCGCGCGGGAGTTGCGACATCGGCGGCACATTTCTCGTGGCGAAATATCAGTCTAGCAGACCAATTCAGCGATCAGTTGAGGAGTTGGCCTATGTTTGTCCGCATCACGACTGAGGTGTCTCCCCGCCCCAATTCGCTCAAAGACCTCGGCATGACGAGCGAGTCAAATCCAATCGTCAGTTTAAACGAATTTACATATAAAAAGGGCACGGAGATCTACGGCGAGAAGGAACCCGCAGATTACGTCTATCAGGTCAGGTCTGGTGCAGTGCGAAGCTATAAACTCCTGTCGGACGGTCGCCGCCAGATTGGCGCTTTCCACCTCGCCGGAGACATTTTCGGACTTGAGAACGGCAAGGAGCATCGGTTCACCGCCGAGGCGATCGTGGATACCACCGTCCGGCTGATCAAGTGGCAAAGCCTGGAGCTGGTTGCGGAGAGCGACGCGATGGTCGCGCGCAACTTGCTCAGCATGACGACGAGCAACTTGCAGCACGCCGAGGATCACATGCTCCTGCTCGGCCGGAAGACGTCGCTGGAGCGCGTCGCCGCTTTCCTGCTCGAAATGGACAAGCGGCTCTCCGGGGTCGACGTCATGGCACTTCCGATGTCCCGGCGCGATATCGCCGATTACCTCGGCTTGACGCTGGAGACCGTCTCGCGGGCGATATCGCACCTTCATGATCTCGGTGTCCTCGGCTTCATCGGCAATACCCAGCGCCAGATCGTGCTGCTGGACCGGCAGCAGCTCGCCAGTCTCGACCTGCAAAACTGAGCGCGACTGCCCTTCGTCAACGTGAGATCACCTGGCGTCCGGCAGTTTGGTCACTCCGAGATCGTCGAGCGTCTTGCGCAAGACCTCGAACAGGACCGCGGTCGACCAGCCGAACATCAAGATGCCGTTCATCGCGGTCATCGGACCCGTCAGCCGCCATGCCTGTATGGGCGTGATGTCGCCGTAGCCCAGCGTGGTGTAGTTGACGAAGGCGAAATAGATCAGGTCGCTGCCGGCAGGCGCAGCACCGACCATGGCATAGGCCAGCGCCCAGACCAGAACCTCCATCGTGTGCGCCACCATCAGCGCCGACGCTGTTGCGACCATGACGGCCATCAGATGCAACCGCGGCCAGCTAGCATATTGCAGCCCGGCGGTGCGGGCGATGCCGATGGCTCCCACGGTCACCAGGGCGTGGATCATGATGTTGATGACACTCACGATCGCGCCGACAAGGAATTGAACCGCCATTGTGTTCGCATGGGCAAGGCGGAAGGCTGTTCATCGCCTCACGCCGAGGTTTCAGTCCATTCAGTTTTTGGGCGTGAACGCGCCCGTCGCCGCCTTCATCGCCGACTCGCCCATGCTCCTGGCCTGATCGGTCAAGGCCTGCATCTGCCCCTGAAAGAATTCGGATTGAAGCTTGAGCGCGTCCTGAACGTCCCTGGCCTGAACGAGCTTGTCGCCAAAGTCGAACGTCGCGCTGGCGTTGCGCTGCATGAAACTGCAAAACTGCTTGGCCTGGTCCGCGATCGGTAACGGCGAGGAACTGAGCCCCCGCTCCAGCAGCTCAAAATACTCCTCATTGGCCTTTCGCAACCGCGCAAGCGCTTCGGTAAGCATTCCGCGGATGTTCTCGGCGGATGGATTGATCTCTGCCATGACAATACTCCCTGTGTTTATGCCGAGAGCCCCCCGAACCAGGCGCCGAAATAGCCGGCGTAGAGGGCCGGCACTTCCAGGTTCATCGAATGTCCGATGTTTGGGACGACCACGAGCCGGCAATCCGGCATTGCCTCGGCCATGGCGCGCAGGTCCGTGGGCGGGATCCAACCATCACATTCGCCCCACAGCACCAGATGCGGATGCCGGATCTCCGACATGCGGCGCTCCAATTCCMTGCTCTCCCGCTCCCGGGTGAGATTGACCGGCGTTCCGATCCAGATGCCTTCGGAGACGCCAAAGGTCTGCTCGATGATCCGGTCGAACAGCGCCTGGATTTCGCCGAGCCCTTCACGGAAGCGCGGAATCGCGTTCGGGGCCATGCTGTCCGGCTCGAACAGCGAGGACGCGGCGGTCGCCATCACGGTCCGCGTCAACTCCTTGCTTGCCATCATCGCCCGGAAGAGACCGATCTGGTCGGCATTGAAGGACATGCCAAGCGGCGTCACGGGATCGAGCGCGAACACCCGCCCGAACCGTTGCGGCTGCATCAAGAGCATACGGGCTGCGATGATACCACCGGTCGAGTGGGTTGCCAGATGGCAAAATCCGATCTCCAGCGTATCGAGCGCCGTCAGCATGTCGTGCGCATGCTGCTGCATCGAATAGTTGGAATAGTCGGCGGCGGGCTTTGGCCGGTCGCTTTCGCCGCAGCCGCGCCAGTCGATCCCGATCACCCGCAGCCCGCTCGGAAACATTGGTGCGGCGAGTTCGATCCAGTCCTTGCTGGCGAGATTGCCGTGGATGAAGACGACGGTGACGTCGCCTCGTCCCCACTCCCGCCAGCCCAGTTCGACGTCGCCCGCGCGCACCCTTGGCATGAACCGACCCTACTTGTTGAGACCGGCCGTCGGCGCCGCACCTGGCGGCGTCGGGGCGACCGGGATGGCCGATGCCACGGCGCCCTTGATCATGCGATCGGTGCCGAGCGGCGATGAGGTGTCGACCGTTCCCTTGGTGACGAAGTCCACGACGTCAGCGGAGTATTCCACCGGATTGTCCGTATGGATGAAGTGTCCGGTCTCCGGATAGATCTTGAGCATGGGCCGGTTGCCTGCGTTGGTCATACGCGTCATGAACGGCGTGATGACGTCGCGTCCGAGATCCGTCAGCCCGTTGAATGCGGGCGTCGGGATAAACGGCTCCTTGTCGCCGAACGCAAGGAAGATCGGCTGCTTGATCTCGGTGAGCCGCTCGTAAAGGTTCTTTGGGTCGTCCTGCTGCAACTCCGCTCCGATTGTGTAGATATCGTAGATAAAGACGTTGCACCACTGCTCCAGCTCCTTCGGATTGCCCTTGGTGAGCCCGACGCGCTGCTCGGTGTGGAAGCGGGCGTACTCGCTGTCGCTGAAGAAATAGCCGCTCTTGGCCGCCGACACCGCACCGGTCTCCGGGTCACGCTTCTTGAAGTAGAAGAAATCGCGGATGTTCTGCTCGTCACGCGCCTTCTCGGCGGCCAGGATTCCGGTCTGGTCCCAGGTCAGCTTCCACTTGTCGAAATCGTGGCCGAAGGCTTCATCGAACAGACGCACCTTCTTGTCCTTGGCGATCGTGATATCGCGCGGATACTCCTCAAGACCGGACGGCGCTTCAAGCGCGAGGGCCTGCACCGCATCCGGCCAGGTCAGGGCATAGCCCATCACAAACTGGCCGCCGAGCGAGTGGCCGAGATAGACCGCCTTCCTGACGCCGAGCTGGTTCACCACGAGGTCATAGATGGCCTCGCGCATGTCCTGCATGGTCCGCGCCGGGGTCTTGTTGAGATTGCCGGGCCCGGACATGCCGTAGTGTGGCAGATCAGGCACGATCACGCGCAAGCCGCTGCGCAACGCATATTGCATGATATTGCCATAGTGACCGCCGAACGCGCCCTTGCCATGGATGATGACAAGCACCTTCGGATTCCTGTCCGTGCCGGCATATTCGTCCATGTAGCCGATCTGCCAGGACATGCCGCTTTTGTCCTTCGTGGTCGCGTATTTGACCGGATAGGGATAGGTCACGGAATCCTTCCAGAACGACTTGCTTGGATCGATATTCGCGGCCACGCCGGGCACGCGATAGTTCTTGTCGTCGAACTTCTGCGCGCGATCGAGCGCCGCGACGTCGTCCATGAAGGCGACGAACTTCGGATCGTTCTTGCGCTGGTTGATGATCGGGAACACCCCGTAGTGCGCGACCGGACTCTCCTGGGCGATCAGGTCCGCGCCGGGTACGCGATCGACCGCCTTCTGGGCCAGCTTGAAGTTCAGCCAGAGATCGTTGGTGATGTGCATCACCAGCGTGCGCGCCTGGATACGGCCGAGGTAGGGATTGATGTTGTGGGTCTCGCCGACCCGGTTGCGCCAGACGAGGTCGACGGCGTCATAGAGCTTGGCGCGATTGGTGACGCTCAAACCGGCCTTCTCGTTCGGGGAATCCCAGTAGAAGATCTCAGGCTGAACTGCGGCCCAGTTCTGGGTCGTGCGATAGGAAAAGTCGTAGCCCGTCATGCCCAGAATCGACCAGCCGAAGGCAACGCCCGGCACCGGATGCTTCTCCTTGGGCTGCTTGTAGTAGTCGCCCTTGGTCGCCTGCCAGACGGGATCGGAGGCGATCGCGGCCGTCATCATCTGGAACGTCCAGTTGCCGACGGGGTCATCGCCGTCCGACTGCGTGGTACCGCCGATCGGCATCAAGGCGCTCACATATTCCGGATGCATCACGCCCCAGACATAGGTCTGCGTTCCGCCCATGGAGACGCCGGCGACAAGTGCCACACGCGCAACCTTCAGCCCGTCGCGCAGCAGGCGGTAGTTGGCCTGGACCATGTCGTAGTAGCTGTACTGCGGAAACTTGATGCCGAGGCCGTCCGACGGCTTGCTGGCACCCCAGGTGCCCAGCGGATCGACCATGATGACGTAGTACTTGTCGGTATCGATTGGCCGGCTCGGTCCGATGATCGGCACGCTGCCGGACAGCGGAGCACCGACGACCCACTGCTCGTACATGTCGGTGGAATCACCAGAATAGTAGGAATTGATCACGACGGCGTTGGTGATCTCGCCGGCGGCGTTGCGCCGCGCATTGCCGATCGCAATATAGGCGGTACGCAGCTTGCCGGCACCGAGTGATTCCAGGGTGACGCCGCCCTCCCCGCCATTCTCCCATTTGGAGGGATTGTCGAGGTCGTACTTGCCGCCGAGACGGAAGTTAGCGATCTCGTACGTCTTTTTCAACTCGTCATGCTTCACCTGCGAGGAACGGCGAGTGAAGGGTTGTGCAACTGCGAGAGCAGTGCCGACCAGCAATACGATCAGGCTGACGAAGCAGCGCTTCAAGATCTCGGTCCCGATCATGACGAACTCCTCCCTGGGCAATTCTAGAAAACGCTAGAAAGGAGGACACCGGGAGCATTGATCTAACTCAATGGAATCCGATCGCCGAGGTTGAGGATCGCAGGCATCAGAACGCCGGTAGTTTTGAGCGATGCCTTTCCTCAGCCACGGCTCATATCGGATACGCTATGAGCTCGACGGGCCGGCGGGCGCGCCCGCCTATGTGCTCGTGAACGGGCTCACGCAATATTCCGAACTGTGGGCCGCCTATCGCGAGGCCCTGCTGGCGCGAGGGTTTCGCGTCGCGACCTTCGACCTGCTGGGACAGGGAGCCTCCGACAAGCCGACGCTCTTTATTAACCAGGACGACCAGGTCGCAGCGCTGCGCATGCTAATCGGCGAGCTCGGCGATGGCCCGATCTTCCTGAGCGGCATCAGTTTTGGCGGGCTGATCGCACTGCGCTATGCCATCGAACATGGCGATCGCATCTCCGGCCTCGTGCCGATGAGCTGCTTCGCCGAGCTGACGCCGCAGCTCCTTCTGCTCGGCAATGCGCTGCGGACCGGGCTGATCCTCGGCGGCACCGGCTACCTCCAGGATCTGCTGTTGCCAATGAACCTGTCTGACCAATGGCTAAAGCCGCTGCTCGACAAGCTCGACAGCGTCAAGCGCCAGGGCTGGCTGGTCAACGACGTCTACGCGCTCCAGAACCTGATGGAATCCTTCCTCGACTTCCAGCCCCTCACCCCGCGCCTGTCCGCGATCTCAGTGCCGACGATGATCCTCAACGGCGAGTTCGACTTCCTGACTCCGCGTCATCTGCACGAAACGCTGCGCGTCGAAATCCCCAACAGCTCGCTGGTGATCATTCCAAGAGCCTATCACGCCTTCACGCTGGAGAAGGGTGTGCTCACCGCCGACCTGCTTGCGCGCTTCGCCGACGACGTGCTGGCAGGCCGCTGGCAGGGCAACCAGGCCGTCTGGATCGCGCCGGAAGAAGCCGGCGGTGAGCTCACGCCATTTCCCGCCGGCTATGATCATTTGCGGGCCATCCCCGTTCGGGCAGCGCCGCCATGAGCAGATTTCTCGGACCGCTCGATTCCGAAGGCCGCGTGCCGCCGCACCAGCAGACACGCGTAGCTGCGTTCCTGATCTCGGCGCACGGCGCCTTGGCGCGGCAATTCGCAATGGCCTTGCCCATGCGTATCGAGGCTGCCTGGCAGACCGAGTTGAACGCGCAATTCTATCGGGAGTCCGAGATCGTCTCGCTCTTGCAACGCACGGCCTCCTGGGTGCCCGACATGGCCCTAGGCTACATGGCGGTTTCCTGGGAAACGGCCTGGTTTCCCAAGCCGATCGAGGGGATAACCAATCTACCCTTGGCCCTGCCGATCGATCTTGCGATGCTGGCCCATGCCGTTCACGCCGGAATCCGCCCGGCGGCCCTGCTGCCGCTAGGCGCGAATGCCAACGATCCCTTCGTGTTCGCATTGCGCCGCATTGAATTCGAGAGCGGCCGGCTCTTGCAGGCGCAAATTCTCTTCCTGAAAGGCGAGAGCCTCGTGCCGTTTCGCGACACCGTGAGCGCGGCGCTTGAGCAGCGCCACGCGGAAGTCCGAAGACTATGGGCGGAAGCCCTTGAGAGCGCCGGCGTCACCACGTGATGCGGGATTGATGACAAGCCTTGACGCAGATCAAAGGAGTGCGCCGACCGCTCGCCAACATCGTCTCATCGTCGCCTTTCTTTGATCGCCTCTGCTGACTGGAGTTCCCATCATGAGGGCCGTTTCCGTCGAAGAAGCCGTTGCGATGATCCCGTCCGGTGCCAGCGTCATGGTCGGCGGCTTCATGGGCGTCGGAACGCCGGAGCGCCTGCTCGACGAGATCGTCCGGCAGAAAAAGGCCGGTCTGACCTTGATCTGCAATGACGCCGCCACGCCCGGCAAGGGCGTCGGCAAGCTGTTCGATGCAGCGCTGGTCTCAAGACTGACCGCAACGCATATCGGCCTCAATCCGAAGGCGCAGCAGCAGATGCTGGCGAACCAGATCGCCGTCGATCTCGTACCGCAAGGCACTTTCGTCGAACGCATCCGTGCGGGCGGATGCGGCCTCGGCGGCGTGCTGACGCCGACCGGCGTCGGAACGCTGGTCGCGGAAGGCAAGCGCCAGATCGAGGTCGACGGCAAGCCGTTCCTGCTGGAGACGGCGTTGCGGGCGCAGTTCGCGCTGGTGCACGCTTTCCTCGCCGACTATCTCGGCAACCTCGCTTACGCACTGACCTCCCGCAATTTCAATCCGGTCATGGCGATGGCCGCGGATACTGTCATCGTCACGGCCGAGAACATCGTCCCCGTCGGCGTGATCGCGCCCGACCACGTCGTGACACCAGCGCCGCTCGTCGACTACCTCATTACGAACGGGTGAGACCATGGATCCGCAAATCATCATCGCCCGGCGGGTGGCCAAGGAGCTGAAGAGCGGCAACCTCGTCAATCTCGGCATCGGCATCCCGACGCTGGTCGCAAACTACGTTCCGCCGGACCTGAAAGTGTTCTTTCAATCCGAGAACGGATTGATCGGCACCGGGCCTATCCCCGAGCAAGGCTTGGCGCATCCGACGCTGACGGACGCCGGCGGCCGCCCGATCAGCGCGCTGCCGGGTGCCAGCACGTTCGACAGCGCGATGTCGTTCGGGTTGATCCGCGGCGGCCATGTCGACGTCACCGTCCTTGGCGGCCTGCAAGTCGATGCGCAGGGCCATCTCGCCAACTGGATGATCCCCGGCAAGATGGTGCCGGGCATGGGCGGGGCCATGGATCTCGTCAGCGGCGCCAAGCGGGTCATCGTCGCCATGCAGCACGCGGCGAAGGGAAAATCCAAGATCGTCGCCAAATGCACGCTGCCGCTGACGTCGGCGCGACCGGTGCACCTGGTCGTGACCGACATGGCGGTGATCGCATTCCCCGACGGCAGGGCCACCCTGCTGGAGACCGCGCCAGGCATCAGTGTCGGCGAGGTCATGGCGGTGACGGACGCCGAACTCGTCGTTCCCGACAACGTCCCGGAAATGAAGATCTGAGCAGGTGACCGACATGCGGACATTCAGCGACTTCGGCGAAATCAAATCCGCCGTGGGCACCGAGATCGGCGTCAGCGACTGGGTCGAGGTGACGCAGGATCGCATCAACCAGTTTGCCGAGGCGACCTGCGACCAGCAGTGGATCCATGTCGATCAGGAGCGCGCCAAGAAGGAAACGCCCGGCGGCACCACCATCGCCCACGGCCTGTTGTCGCTTGCACTTGCACCACTCTTCATTCGATCGGTGATGGGCCTCAAGGGCCTGCGCAACACCCTGAACTACGGCKCGGACAGGATACGATACCTGGCGCCCGTGCCGGCGGGCTCGAAGCTGCGCGGCCGTGTCACCGTCGCCGAGGCGGAGGACGTGCCGCCCGACGGCTTGCGCGTGAACTACCATCTCGTGATCGAGATCGAAGGCGGCAAGAAGCCGGCCTGCGTCGCCGAGTTGATCGCGCTCCACTATCGCTGAGCGGCGCGGAAGACGCGTGCCGGTCTCGTTCAGTCGATGATGTGATAGCCACCGTCGATATACAGCACGCCGCCGGTGATCAGCTTGGCTCCGTCGAGCGCCAGAAACGCCGTGGCATTACCGACATCGTCGACGCTGACGAGGCTGCGCGCCGGCGCCTTCGATTGCGCCTTGTCCATCAGCTCGTCAAATTCGGGAATGCCCGACGCCGCGCGCGTGGCGAGCGGTCCCGGCGAGATCGCGTGCACGCGGATGCCCTTTGGACCTAGTTCAGCGGCAGCGTAGCGAACGGCTGCTTCAAGCGCTGCTTTTGCCACGCCCATGATGTTGTAGTTCTCCACGACCATCTGGCTGCCATAGTACGTCATGGTGAACATCGTCCCGCCGTTCTTCATCAACGGCTCGGCGAGATGCGCCATGCGAAGGAACGACCAGCAGGAGACGTCCATCGTCTTCAGGAAGCCGTCGCGGCCGACGTCCACGACGCGTCCGTGCAGCGCCTCTTTCGGCGAGAAGGCGATCGAGTGCAGCAGAAAATCGAGCTGCCCCCATTCCTTCGCGATCCGCTCGAACACCGTTTCGGTTTGCCCCTCCACCATGACGTCGAGCGGCATGAAGATCGGCGCCTCCAGCGCCTGCGCCAGCGGCTCGACGTGCTTCTTCGCACGGTCGTTCAGGTAGGTGACCGCGAGCTCGGCGCCGAGCGCGCGAAACGCCCTTGCGCATCCCCAGGCGATGGACTGGTCGTTGGCGATGCCGACGATCAGGCCCTTTTTCCCTTTCAGGGCAACCTTGGTATCGGGAAATACGGGAATCATGACACCCTCTCTTGTCTGGGGTTGGTCGATGGCGTGTTGACCAGCAGCGCCAAGGTGTGC
>NZ_JBFUES010000166.1:0-10135 GCF_056403875.1 Bradyrhizobium sp. P2_E8 | reverse complement strand
GCTGCTGATGCTGGCGGCGTCGCTGTTGCAGGACTTTCGCAAGGTGCTCGCAGCTCGCCTCGGTGCGGCCTTCGCGCTGGGCTCGGCCGCGCATGCGGCGAGTTATTCGGTGGATGTCACGTCGCGGATCCCGCTCTGGCATGCACCGCTGATCGCGTTGTCGACCGGCACCATCGTGGTGTTCTGGCTGTTCACACGCTCCCTGTTCGACGACGAGTTTCGCCTCCGCTGGTGGCACGGATGGGTCTGGGCGCTGGTGACGGCCTTCAGCTTCGCAGGCTGCGTCTGGATTGCACCCAGCGGCCATGTGCGGTTCTCGGTGACGGTGGTCAATCTGATCGTGCTCGGTTTCATCGCGCTTGCGGTCGGGCAGATGATCGCCTCCTGGCCGGCCGACCTGGTCGAGCGCCGCCGCCGCGTTCGTGTCTTCATCGTCTGCATAACCGCGCTCTATGGCGGGCTGAACGCGGTGCTCCAGATCGCCGCCGCCGGCCACCACGTCGGCGATGTCGCCGAAACCATCAGTGCCGGCGTGCTCGYCGGCACTGTCGCGGCGATCGTCTATGCCATGATGCGCGTTGACGGGGCGGATCTGTTTCCCGCCGCGGCGGAGCCCGCACCGCCGATTGTTTTCAGTCAGCCTGCGGCCGATGACGCCGCCGATCAAAAGCTCATCGACGCCCTGATGCGGCTGATGGGGGACGAGCGGATCTATCGTCAGGAGAACATCACCATCGGCGTGCTGGCGGGCCGGCTGAAAATTCCCGAATACCGGCTGCGCCGCTTGATCAACCAGCGGCTCGGCTATCGCAACTTCAATGTGTTCCTGAACAACCACCGCATCGAGGAAGCCAAGGCCGCGCTCGCCGATCCCGCCCAGGCCGAGGTCCCCGTCATCACCATCGCGATGGACGCGGGCTTTCAGTCGCTCGGCCCCTTCAACCGCGCCTTCAAGGCGGTCACCGGCGTGACGCCGACGGAGTACCGGCGGCTCAAGGTCGATGCGGCCTAGATTTCAGGTCATTGAAATCGCTATATAATTCCAGAATCGGCTAGCCCCGATCAGTTTCGACGAGGCCGATTTCCAAATCCGGCGAGCGCGCATTCGCCGCATCCGACTTCCTCTCGGCACACGCCCCGCAGCCGGAGAAAGCCCGTGACCCGTCGCCGTAAGATCGTCCTCCTCACCACCGCCATCGCCTGCGCCGGCCTCGTGCTCGGCGCGGCGCGGGCGCGTAACGTGCCCAAGGTTGCTACCGGCTTCATCGCCGACACGCTCTGCTCGGAGACGTTCGTCTCCGGCCTGGATCCCCAGCGCAACCTCGCCGAGATCACCGACGCGATGCCGGGTACCGGCCTCCTGACCTGGGCGATGAATTTGCAGATCGATCGCGCCCATAAGGATGTCACGGTGACCCTGTTCGGCATCGGCCGCAGCCATGCCGTCTATCGCGAGGGGCTCGGCTGCACCCTCGAGCACGGCCGGGGGGTCACTGACGTCGCATTGCCGCCTGCTGACAAGCAGCCCGCGCTGCTGCCCGAGATCGCCGGCCCGGGAGTCGCTCCGCCGCAAAGCGGGGACCTGGCAGCCGCGCTCGACCGCGCGTTCGCCGAGCCCGCGCAGCCGCCTCATCGCCGCACCCGCGCAATCGTCGTCATGAAGGCCGGCCGCATCATTGCCGAGCGCTATGCCGATGGCATCGGGCCCGAGACGCAGCTGCTCGGCTTCTCCATGACGAAGTCGGTGATCTCAGCGTTGACAGGCATTCTCGTGCGCCAGGGCAAGTTGAAGCTGGATGGGCCCGCGCCAATCGCTGCCTGGCAAAATCCTGATGATCCGCACCATGCCATCACGGTCGATCAGTTGCTGCGTCACACCGCAGGCATTGCGCTCGGAAGTTCATTGGAGGCGTCCCTCGGTTCCGCGCTCGAGCCGGTCAACGCCATGAAGTTCGCCGAAGACGATATGACCAGCTTTGCCGAGCGCGCGCCGCTCGGGACCGCGCCGGGCACTGCGTGGAATTATCACGACGGCAATTTTCTCATTCTCGCGCATCTGATCCGCAACGCCGCGGGCGGCAAGCCCGTAGATGCGCTGGCCTTCGCGCGCCGCGAATTGTTCGCGCCGCTCGGCATGAACAACGTCACGCTTCAGCTCGACAGTGCCGGCACGATCGAGGGCTCCAGCAACATGCTGGCCTCCGCGCGCGACTGGGCGCGCTTCGGCCAGCTTTATCTCAACGACGGCGTTGTCGGCGGCAAGCGCATCCTGCCGGAGGGCTGGGTGAATTATTCAGCGTCCGCCACGCCGAACGCCTGGGTCGGTATCGGCGCCGGCTTCTGGACCAACCAGGGCGATGGTTTTGGTGCGAACTTTCGCGTCACACACGGCTGGCCGCGCGATGCCTTCTTCGCCAAGGGCACGATCGGGCAGTACACGATCGTGATTCCGTCGGAGCGCCTGGTCATCGTGCGGCTCGGCCGCTCGCCGAACTGGCCGCCGCAAGCGGACGGCGTGTTCGATCTCGTGCGCGACGTGGTGGCCGCAACACGCACCGAGAAGGGGAAGCTGGCGGGGGCGAACTGAAGTAGCGAGGAGCGCCGCCTCTTCTCCCTCGCCCCGCTTGCGGGGTGAGGGGGAGTCTCCGCAAGGGAGGTAAAAGACGGATTCGCGGAGAGTCCCCCTCACCCGGCATCCGCGCTTCGCGCGCATTTCCGGCGTCTCCCCGCAAGCGGGGAGAGGCAAACAGACGTCTCCTACCTTCCCAGCTCCGTCGCCTTCGCCACGCGATCGAACCGCTCCAGCGTCAGGATCGCATTCGCGAATTTCTCCGCCCGCGCATTCAGCACCGGGCGCGCCAGCGTCAGGAATTTCTGCTGCATTGCCTGCGCATCGGGAAACGAGTTCGGCTCGCCGGAGGGATCGGCATGGAGCCGCTCGTGCACGCCATCGTCCGTCGTGATGCTGACGCGCGCACCGAACGGATGGGTGCGCCCGATCTCGAGCCGGTCGTCCTGCACCACGTCGAACTTGTCGGCGAGCGCGTCGATGGCGGCATCGCCAAGGCGGTTGTAATCGTCCCAGCCGAACGAGCCCTGGTCGAGCGCGAGCGCGCCGGTGAAGAACATCGAGAACTGGCCGCCGACGATCGAGGTCGGGTGCCGCTTGGTCGCGGCATCGCCGGTCAGGGTGATG
Organism: Bradyrhizobium sp. P2_E8; assembly: GCF_056403875.1. Classification (NCBI taxonomy): domain Bacteria; kingdom Pseudomonadati; phylum Pseudomonadota; class Alphaproteobacteria; order Hyphomicrobiales; family Nitrobacteraceae; genus Bradyrhizobium; species Bradyrhizobium sp. P2_E8. The sequence goes on along the minus strand of NZ_JBFUES010000166.1, from coordinate 6,939 downwards.
CCGTTCCGATGCAAACCGATCTCGACGCGCTTGACCTGGTCGGGCGTCAGATTGTGCTCGCGCCGCATGGCGATCAGCGCGTCGATCGCGGCATGGGTGTAGCGGCAGCTCGGATACGGCTTCACGCCGATCTTCATCGTCTCGTAGGTCTTGCCGAGCTCGGCCACGGCCTTTTCAGGATGCGCATCGTCGGTGTAGCCGGCGAGCAGGCCGTGCTTGCCCTCGACCGATTCGGTCGCRCCGACGAAATCGTTGCGCGCCAACGTCGCGGCGACCACGCCGTTCATCGCGGCGGCGCCGACCTGGTAGCGCTTGTTCCAGGCGCCGTTGACCAGGAATTGCAGCGAGCCCGCGGCCTGGCTGCCGGAGACGCCGAAGGCGGCGATGATCTGCTTTTCGCTGAGGCCGAACAGTTTTCCGGCCGCGGCTGCCGCGCCATAGGTGCCCGCGGTCGCGGTCGGATGGAAGCCGCGCGCATAATGCGAGGTCGGGTCGAGCGCGTTACCGAGCCGGCAGCAGACTTCATAGCCCGCCACGATCGCGGTCAGCACGTCGCGGCCGGAAGCGCCGACCATCTCGCCGACGGCGAACGCGGCCGGAACGACCGGCGCGCTCGGATGCAGCGAGGAATCCGCATGGGTGTCGTCGAAATCGAGGGAATGGCCGAGCGCGCCATTGAGCAGCGCCGCGACCGCAGGGGTCCAGGTCTTGCTATCGCCGAACACGGTGGACTCGCCCTTGGTGTCGAGCGCGAGCGCCTCCAGCATCTTCAGGATCGAGGGGGTGGATTCCGCTTCGCTGCGGGCCCGGATGGCGCTGCCGAGAAAATCCAGCGTCAGCACCTTGGCGCGGTCCAGCACTTCCGCTGGAATATCCTGGTATTTCAGATTGAAGACATAGGCGGCGAGCGTTGCGGTTTCGTGGGCCATCGTGTTTCCTCGTTTTGGCGCGCAAGTTAGGCGGGCCGATTTGGCCTTTCAAGCGGCCTGGGGGCCGCGGGCATCAGCTATGCTTTTGGCAGGCTCCAAGAGGATCGGACCGGGACATTCGACGATGGCACTCGCAAGACAAATGTTCGACCGGATCCGATCACGGCGGACGCAGCTGGGGCTGGCGATCCGGGTCACGGTGGCCGCGGTGGCGGCCTATGCGATCGCCACCGCGCTGCATCTGCTATTGCCGCTCTGGGCCGTGCTGACCTCGCTGATCGTGACCCAGATGAGCGTCGGCCGCTCGCTGAAGGCAACGCGCGACTACGTGCTCGGCACGATCGGCGGCGCCATCTATGGCGGCGCCATCGCGATCCTGATCCCCTATTCGACCGAAGCCGGTTTGTTGGGGCTGCTGGTCCTGGCGGTCGCGCCACTCGCCTTCGTGGCCGCGATCAATCCGAGCCTCAACGCCGCGACGGTGACCGCGATCATCGTGCTGCTGGTTCCGACCATGCATCATTCCGATCCCCTGGCGTCGGCGATCGACCGCGTCAGCGAGGTCGGGGTCGGCGCCATCACCGGGCTGCTGGTCTCATTCCTGGTGCTGCCGTCGCGCGCGGTGCGGCAGATCCGCGCCAGCGCGGCCACGCTGCTCGAGCTGATCGCGGATGCCTTCACCGAACTGCTTGCGGGCCTGACGCGCGGCCGCGACAACGACGCGCTGCATCGGATCCAGGACGGCATCGGCACGGCGATGGTCGGTCTCAATGCGATCGGCGCCGAGGCCGAGCGCGAGCGCGCCGCGCGCCTGTCGAGCGGGCCCGACACCGGTCCCTTGCTGCGAACGGTCCTGCGGCTGCGCCATGACGTCGTGATGATCGGCCGCGCCACCGTGGTGCCGCTGCCGGCCGAGGTGCAGATGCGGCTTGYAGCTCCCTTGACGGAAGTCTCGACCGTGATCGCGCGGTTCCTGCGTTCGGCCGCCGCGGCTTTGCGCGAGGGCGTCGGCGCGCCGCCGATCCATCCCGTGCATGTCGCGCTTCAGCACTACGCCGAGGCGGTTGCCGCGGTGCGCCATGACGGTCTGATCCGCGGCCATTCCGGCGACACCGCCGAACGCTTCTTCGCCATCGGCTTCTCGCTGGAGCAGATGCACCAGAATCTCTGCGATCTCGACCGCGTCGTCGGCGAATGGTCGGAAGTCTCGACCGACAAGTCCGCACGCGTGGCGGAGTGAGCTTGGGCGTGTACTCAAAAGCGTCGGCTGCCGACTGCAAAGCGCCGTAGAACAGTGAACGAGCTTGAGACGAGGAAGGGAGAGAACATGCTAGGGAACGCGAAGGTGGCAACCCGGCTTCCGGCAAARGACCTGAACCGCGCTCGGGCATTCTACTCCGAGAAACTCGGGCTCGAGCCGATAGAAGAGCGTGCGGGCGGACTCCGCTATGTCTGCGCGGGGGGCGAGTTTGCGATATTCATCTCGGCAGGAGTGCAAGCCCACACGCACACGCAGATGGGATGGGAGGTCGAGGATATCGAGGCAACCGTACGCGAGCTTCGCGCGCGGGGAGTCGAGTTCGAGGAGTACGATCTGCCCGGCCTGAAGACTGTCGAGGGGATTGCCGAGATTGCGGGAAATTACCCCAGCAAGGGTGTTGGAGAGCGGGGCGCCTGGTTTCGCGACAGCGAAGGTAACTTGCTCGGGGTGGGGCAGCCGGTGCGAAGTTGACGGGCGACCGCGTCGCCTTCGAGGGAACACGCCCTACCGCCGCGTCAGGAGAGATCGAAGAACGCGAGCTGCGTCGCATCGCGCTGCGCGATGCCATCGGTCAGCGCCTTCAATGCAACGTCGAAAGACGGCTGCCGCTGCTCCAGCTCCCAGGCGCCGTCATGGTCCCACTGAAAGCACTGGCCGTAGCGTTCGCCGGGCTCGACATGGAGCAACAGGCAGCGGCTGAGTTGCGACGGCTCCGCGATCGGCACGAGATGTTTCAGCGACACGCCGTATTCCTTGCGGAAATAAGCGCAGGCCTCTTCGACCTCGTCATCGGAATGGGCGATGAAGTCAACGAGATTGCGAACCTGCTTGGTCAACTCCTCGGGCGCATAGAAGCGCAGTTCGGAGGACGATTGGGGCAAACGCACCAGCAGCTCGGCCTCGCCGCGCTTCAGCAGGAATTTGCGATAGTCGTCGGGGAGCTGGACGCCCAGCGCCTGCTCCGCCGCCGTCACATCCGCCTCGCTCGCCGGCGTGCCGCGCTTCCAGCGCCAGCCTTTCTTGGAGCCTCCCGCCTTGCGCTTTGCTTCGTATTCGGCATAGCCGGGAAACGCCATGATGTCCTCATAGCCGCCGAAACGCGACCATTGATAGGCGTCGTCAAAAGCCTCTTCCCGCCGMTCGGGAAAGAAGCCGCAGAGCAGCTCGGCGCGCTTGAGGATGCGCGCGTGGTTCGGGGCGGTCTTGCACAAATGCTCGATCGTCTTCAGCGCGGCATCGGGATTGTCGGCCTCCAGATAAACATCGCTCAGCAATTCCAGGATTCGCCCTTCCAGATCGCCCTCGTAGATCGACCACGCATAATGCGGCTCCTTGGCCGCGCGCCGCGCCAGCAGCGTGTCGCGCGCCTGCTCGGCGAGGCGCACTGTCCGTGCCGTGTCGTCTCCTGCGGAAGAACTGCGGCGCGCGGCGTGCCAGAGATAAAGCGGCTCGTGCTCGGCCGGCGTGCCTTTGAGTGTTTCGAGCTGGCTTGCCTGCTCGGCCATCGGCGCGGCAAGCGCCAGGATCATCAGCTCGTCCAGGCCCTTCTGCCAGTCCGGCTTGGCGTCCGGATCGGGCGGCAGATCGCGCAGCGTATATTGAGTGTGGACGGTCTCGACATAGCCGGCCGCGACGAGATCGGCGACCTGACGGCGGAACGCCGCAGCCGCATCGGCAATATTGGAAAATGTCTTGCGCGAAAATTCATCCGCGTCGGGATCGCCCTTCCAGTTCATATGAACGCCGATCACCATGGGATCGCTGCCCGGGACCAGCATCAATTCGCGATCGTCATCGCCGGGTGCGCGGTGGAAGAACTTTGCCAGATACATGCGACCCTCCGAACGCGCCGCTGGGATCGGGGCGCCACGTCTCAGTCGCAGCTTTCGAGGAACCGGTTCATGCCGGCCGCGCACTATCGCTTCGTCAGGCCCTTAGCCACCATGCGCCAGAGCAGGAGATCGATGCGGTCCTGGCCGAAGAACGGCTCGTTCTCGAACACGAAGGTCGGCACGCCCCAATGGCCGGAGGCGGYGTGGTCCTTCTCGTTCTCGGCGATCACCCGCTCGTAACGATCCGGATCTGCGCTGATCGCTTCATCCATCGCGGCGAGATCGAAGCCGGCCTTCCCGGCGGCGCAGGCGAGATGATCGCCTTCGTTCCAGCCCGCCACCGAGCCGTCCCACAGCACGCGGGCGATTGCGTCGGTGAATGCGAGCGAACGGCCCTCGAGCTGCGCCATCGCACCCAGCCGGGTCAGCCGGTGGATGTAGGGCTGCTCGGCCGCGACATCGAACGTCGTCTTGTCCTGCACGATCGGATCCGGCCTCGGGAAGCGGAATGGAATGCCCTCGTGCTGCGCTACGCGCGTGCTGTCGAGCACCACATAGCGAATGAAGTTCGGGCTGGCCTTCTTGAAGAAGCCGGGCACGCGGACTGCGATCGGGTAGACCGGTCGCAGGTTCACCGCGAGATCATACTCTTCGACCAGCTTCAGCGTCCTCGGCAGCGCCAGATAGCTGTAGGGACTGCGGAAGGAATAGAACAGGTCGACGGAGAGCGTCATCGCGCCGGCTCCGCGATCCCCCCGATCATGCTGCGGGCCACGACCTTGTGGAACGGCGTGATGATCGCGAGATAGGTCCGTCCGAGCAAATTGTTCGTCTTCACCAGCGTAGTCAGGGTCACCTCACGGCTCGCTGCATCCCCGGCCACGTCCACCACAATGCGGAAATCGAGGTGAAAATCATTGAAGCCGGCGATCAGTCGCTCCGGTGTCTCGCTCAACACGGGAAACAGTCCGATCAGGCCGCCGGGTGCGGGCGCGCCTTCGCCGGATTTTTTCAGGCCGAATGGCGTGACGAGAATGTTGCGCAGGCGCACCAGCGCGCTGATCCAGCCCGGCTCGTTCGCGACCATCCGCGTGCAGGCCTCGCGTGCGTTCACTGCGGCCGTACCGATATCGACGCGAAACGCGTCGATGAACTGCGCGCCGGCCAGCACTGTGCCGGCGTCGACATTGGGGGTGATTTCGCGAACCTGTCCGGTCATCCCGCCAGTCTGCGCGTCAGCATCCGGAAGCGCAAGATCAGAAGGCCGGCATAAACGAACGAGCCGACTGAAAAACCGATCCAGATCCCGACCGCGCCGAGCTGGGCGTTGAAGGCCAGCACCCAGCCGACCGGGAAGGCGACGCACCAATAGCCGATCGCCGCGAACACCAGCGTCATCCTGGTGTCATTGATGCCGCGCAGCGCGCCGCCCATGATGGTCTGCAGGCCGTCGGCGATGAAGAACGTTGCCCCGACGACCAGCAGCGTCGCCGTCAATTCGATCGTCGCCGCGCTGGCCTCGCTGCCGCCGAAGAACAGCCGGCCCACCTGGTAACGGCCGAGGATGATGGCGACCGTCAGCGCGGAGACGAGCACGATCCCGAGCACGGCGGCGACGAGGCCCGCGCGCCTGACGGCGAGCGGCTCGTTGCGGCCGAAGGCATGGCCGACGCGCACCGTAGCCGCCATGCCGATGCCGAGCGGCACCATGAACAGCACGGCGGTGACCTGCAGCGCGATCTGGTGCGCGGCGATCGCGGCGGTCGAGATCAGTCCCATCAGCAGCGCGGCCGACGAAAACAGGCCATACTCCAGCAGCAGCGAAAACGAGATCGGCGCACCGATGGTGACGAGCTGGCGCATCAGCGGCCAGTCGATCCGCCAGAGGTTTGCGAGCGGGTGGTAGTCCGAAAACGGCTTGCGCCAGGCCACGACCGCGAGCGCGGCAAGGAAGGTGCCGAGATTGACCAGCGTGGTTCCAAGGCCGGCGCCGAACAGACCGAGCTGGGGCATGCCGAACAGCCCGTGGATCAGGGCATAGACCAGCACCGCATTGACAGGGATCGCCGCGACCGTGATCCACAGCGGCGCCTGTGGGCGGTTCACCGCGCTCATCATGCTGCGCAGCGCGATGAAGCCGAGCGCCGGCGCGATGCCCCAGGCGAGGCCATAGAGATAGCGCTGCGCCAGTGCGGCCGATTGCGACGCCTGGCCAAGTGCGAGCAGAATGTGCTCGCCATAGAGCGGCGAGGCCATCATTGGCAGAGAGATCAGCAACGCGACCCACAGGCCGACGCGCAAGGCGCCGCGGATGCGCCTGACGTCGCCGGCGCCGAACGCCTGCGCGGCCAGCGGCGACACCGCGGACATCAGGCCGAGCCCGAAGGTGAAGCTGACGAAATAGACCGTATGCGCCAGCGCGGCCGCCGCGACCACCTCCTCGCCGAGCCGCCCGATCAGCGCGAGATCGGTCGTGATCATCGCGATCTGCCCAAGCTGCGTCAGCATCATCGGCACGGCCAGCCGCAGCGTCTCGACGAACTCTTCGGCGAGATGGTTTTGCGGCACGCCGGCTTGCGGCTGCGGACGAGGCTGGACTGTGTCGAGCATGGCCGGTCAATAACACAGCCGCACGTCGAAAACATGGCTCACGTGTCCCGGACGCGCGAAGCGCGAGCCGGGACCCAGGAGCCACAAGCATCGATCCCGCAATAAGGGCCCCGGCTCAGCGGCGCATCACGACCGGACAATGCTTCGCATCGCCGGGCGTGCTGTGCCGCGTCCGGGGCACGAGTGAGTTGACGAAGGCGGTCTCTTCTCCCTCTCCCCGTTCTGACGGGGAGAGGGTTGGGGTGAGCGGCCTGCTTCCGCAGAAAAGGTGGCAGTTGGACTCGCGGAGGCTCCCCCTCACCCGGAT
>NZ_JBFUES010000165.1:0-10163 GCF_056403875.1 Bradyrhizobium sp. P2_E8 | reverse complement strand
ACCTGGAAGAGGGCCGCAACCTCTACCTCATCGGCACCGGCACGGGGCTGGCGCCGTTCCTGAGCGTGATCAAGGACCCCGAGACCTATGAGCGGTTCGAGAAGGTCGTGCTGCTGCACGGTTGCCGCCACGTCAAGGAACTCGCTTATGGCGAGATGATCACGGAGCATCTGCCGAAGGATGAGTTGCTCGGCGAGTACATCCAGAGCCAGCTCATCTATTACCCGACGGTGACCCGCGATCCCTTCCGCAACCGCGGCCGCATCACCGACCTCATCACCTCGGGCAAGCTGTTCAGCGATATCGGCCTGCCGGCGCTGGAAGCGGCGCACGACCGCGTCATGATCTGCGGCAGCCCGGCGCTGGTCGCGGACACCCGCACGCTCCTGGGCGAGCGCGGCTTCATCGAGGGCAATCACGGCGAGCCGGCCCAGTTCGTGGTCGAAAAGGCCTTCGCCGAGCGCTAGAGCGTTTTCGAGCGAAGTGGCTTCCGGTTCGCGTCAAGAAAACGCGTCAAAACTAGAATCTAGAACCCCGTTCCGGGGCTCTAGACGCGGAATTCTTGCGCAAGAAGACCGCATTTTCGCCCTCGCACGGGCGTTGCGGCGCCGATTCGGCGCGCGATACACTGTGGGAACGAATCAGCGGAGTTCCCACATGGTTGCGGACAGCGACAGCAACATCGCCTGGCACCGGGTTCAGTTGAAGAAGAACCGCGCCGAGTTGAAGGCGCTCGAGACCGCGCGCTTCACGATGGGCGAGATCGCCTCATCGAAGCGGAACGGCCAGACTCAGAAGGCGGTCGCGGAACTCAAGCGCAAGATCGCGCAGTCGGAACGCGCGATCGCCGACCACGACAAGCGCACGCGCCGTCCGCTCACCACCGACCTGCAAAGCCTCAGCAGCGGCAGCTGGAGCCATTGGGACGCCTATACCAACCAGCAGCAGCGCAAGACCGGGCCGCGCTCACCGGGCCGCGGATAGGCTCTCTTCAGCGCGCACCGGTCCCGGCCCTTGTGCCTCGGCTCGCGCGTACCATCTGGTTGAAGCGCCACCAACCACTCCGGTGATCCCATGACACCGCGCCTCGATTTCACCAGCGAGGCCTTCTTCCGCGATCCGCCCACGGCGATCGCGGCGCTGCGCGCGTCGGGCCCCGTGGTTGCGACGCGATTTCCTCTGGTCGGCGATGTCTGGATCACCACGACCCACGACGCCACCGCTGAGGTCCTGAAGGAGGGCGCCACCTTCACGCTACGCAAGGGGGACGGCAAACTCGCCGGCTTACGCTGGTGGATGCCGAAGCTCGTCACGACCGTCGCCAACAACATGCTGACCATGGACGAGCCTGATCACACGCGGCTGCGCAGTATCGTGGACGAGGCTTTTCGCCGCCGCGCGATCGTCGCGATGGAGCCGCGCATTCGCGCCATCGCCGACGGTTTGGCGGACGACCTGTTTGTCGATGGCAGCCCCGCCGACCTCGTCCAGCAATACGCCCGCATCCTGCCGGTGTCGGTGATCTGCGAATTGCTGGGCCTGCCTGCGGCCGATCGCCCGAGATTCATCGCCTGGGCAAATAGGATGTCCTCGCTGACGAATGTCGTCAGCTTCTTCCGCCTGCTGTTCGCGCTCCGCAAGATGCGCGCCTACCTCGAACAGCAGTTGCAGATCGCGCGCGTGCAGGGCGGCGAGGGCCTGATTGCCGAACTGGTCCAGGTGGAGCGCGAGGGTGGCCAGATCACGCCGGACGAAATGGTGTCGATGGTGTTCCTGCTGCTCGCGGCAGGCTCGGAGACCACGACGCATCTGATCAGCGGCTCGGTCTACGAGCTGCTCAGGAATCCCGGCTTGCGCGACTGGCTGGAGGAGGACTGGAGCCGCATCTCGCTCGCCGTCGAGGAATTCCTGCGCTTCGTCTCGCCGGTGCAGTTTTCCAAGCCGCGCTATCTGCGGCGGGATGTCGAGCTTGCGGGCGTACGGCTGAAGAAAGGCGACCGCGTCATGGTCATGCTCGCTGCGGCGAACATGGATCCGGCGGTGCACGACCAGCCGGAGCGGCTCGACCTCACGCGCAAGCCGAACCGCCACATGTCGTTCGGAACGGGAATTCATTTCTGTCTCGGCCACCAGCTTGCGCGGATCGAGGCGAGTTGCGCATTGCAGGCGCTGCTTGCGCGATGGCCGAAACTCGAGCTCGCCGTCGACCCCGCGCAAATCCACTGGCGCAAGCGTCCGGGTATGCGTGCGATCGCGAGATTGCCTGTCGTTGCCGGCGGGAACCGCCGGCCGAGCCGCGGTGCCGCCGCCGAGCCGTTGCTGGCGGATTGACATCGCGCACGCCGTGCCGGGAACAATGGCGCGGATCATCTTGCGTGACGTGCGAAACAATCTCCATCGCGCAGGCGTTGCCCCAATGCACGTAGCAGCAAGGGAGCAGTCCATGCCCAACGGCGGCAAGACGCATATCGGATCAGGCGCGCACGGCAAGGGCGCGGGGACTGGCGCACTCACGGACATCCCAAAGGACAAGGTCGGCGATAACATGATCCTGTCGAACCGCGACAAGGCGCAACATTCCGACATTCGCGGCATGGACGGAAAGTTCATCCAGACCGAGCAGTATCAGGATCATTCGGCCAACCGGCTGCTCGACGACGAGGAGGCTGACGACTAGGCGGCAGCCCTGAGCGACAGCTTCAGGAGCCGGCCGACTTCTTCGAGGCGACGAGATCGCGCTCCCAGCCGAATACGGAACGGCCGTCGAGATCGGGAGAGGCCGCACGCTCGCCGGCGATGTAAGCCTCGACCGACGGTCCACGCGCGGTCCGCTCCAGCCGCCGCGCCTGGTCGTCGAGCCGTTTGAGCGCCTGCATCTCTTCCTCGCGCCCAAGTCTTGCGTTCTGGATCGCGCCCTTCAGCACGCGGATGGTCTCGTCATAGACCTTGATTGGGACGGGGTAGGGGTGCCGGTCCTTGCCGCCATGAGCGAGCGAGAAGCGCGCGGGATCGTTGAAGCGATAGGGTGCGCCGTGCACGACCTCGGCCACCATTGCGAGCGAACGCACCGTGCGGGCGCCGACGCCCGGCGTCAGCAACAGCTCCGGGAAGTCGACCGGGCCACGCTCGGCCGCTGCGGCCAGCGTGCCGTGCAGGCGCCGCGCGAACACGTCCTTCGGCCTGACATCGTGATGCGCGGGCATGATCAGATGCGGCAGCATCGCCTGCGCGGGCGCGGTCCCGGTGAGCCGTTCGAATTCGGCGACGATGCGATCGGGGCCGAGATCGCCGAGGAGTTCGAGCTGCGCGCTGCGCGAGACATCGGCGCGATGGTCGGTGAGGTTGACGATCTCGCCTTGCTGCGGCCCGTCGATCGCACTATGCGGCGCGTCGACGAAACTCTTCAGTGCCTCTGACTGCCAGAGATAGCGGCGGGCCTGCCGCTTGTCGCCGTTCATGCCCTGCTGCACCACCGTCCACTTGCCGTCGGCCGTGGCGAAGAAGCCGTGGAGATAGAGGTCGAAGCCGTCCTGCACGGCCGCGCTGTCGACCTTCGCCACCAGCCGGCTGGCGCGGGTGAGCTTCACGCCGTCGAAGCCGACGCGCTCGCCAAGCTGCAACAGCTCGTCCGGCGTCTTGCGCGAATGCTGGCCGCGGCCGCCGCAGACATAGATCCCGAGCTCGTCCTGGAGCGGGCCGAGCCCGCGCTTCAGCGCGCCGATCACGGAGGTGGTGATCCCCGAGGAGTGCCAGTCCATCCCCATCACGGCACCGAACGACTGGAACCAGAACGGATGCGACAGCCGCTGGAGAAACGCATCACGGCCGTAATGATGCACGATCGCCTGTGTGACGATCGCACCAAGTGAAGCCATGCGGCTCGCAAGCCACAGCGGAACCCGTCCGGTGTGGAGAGGAAGATCGGCGCTGCCGGTACGTCGAGTCATGTGTGCCTCAAATTAGCGCAGTTTGACAGCGGTTGCACCATTGGATTGCTGCATTGCACTGGGCGGGCGGAGCGAAGCGCGCTGGGGCGCGTTGGCCAGAAGCGAATGCAATTCCGGGGACGTGAATGGATCGGCAGGCCCTCATGGCCGACATCGACAGGATGTTCGGATGGATACCGTCATGGTTTATCGGTCTCAGTCTCGTCGCGGGCGCGATCCTGCTTGCCTTGTCGGTCTACCGGCTCGCGGTATGGCTGCTCAATCGCGCCTTTGGAACCCGACTTCCTCTCCTGAGCGTGTTCATCGAGCGCACGTCTGGACCGGCCCAGCTGGCGCTGTGTCTTGCTGCCGTCGCGCTGGTCCTGCCGCTCGCGCCACTGGATGACGCGTTTCGTACGCCGCTGACGCGCCTGTTCGTCGTGGCCTTCATTGCCCTGATCGGCTGGATCTCGATCCGGGTCGTCGACATGAGCGCGGCGCGGTACTTGCAGAATTTTCGCGACGTCACGGAGAATTTCGTCGCGCGCAAGCATGTCACACAAGTGCGCGTGTTCACGCGCGTCGCCGACACCATCATCGTCGTCATTACGGTATCCACCGCGCTGATGACGTTCGACTCGGTGAGACAGTACGGCGTCAGCCTGTTCGCCTCCGCCGGTGCCGCCGGTCTCATCGTCGGTCTCGCCGCGCGGCCGCTGCTCAGCAATCTGATCGCCGGCGTGCAGATCGCGATCACCCAGCCGATCCGGATCGAGGATGCCGTGATCATCGAGAACGAATGGGGCTGGGTCGAGGACATCGCCTCGACCTATGTCGTGATCCGGTTGTGGGACTGGCGCCGCATGGTGGTGCCGCTGTCCTATTTCATCGAAAAGCCGTTCCAGAACTGGACCCGCGACACTGCATCCCTGATCGGCGTCATCGCGCTCCATGTCGATTATCGCGCCGACGTCCCGCGCATCCGGCACTGGCTGGAGGAGGCGGTGAAGGAGTCCAAGCTCTGGGATGGGGCGGTGGTCAATCTCCAGGTGATCGACGCGGATTCGCGCGCCATCGAGCTTCGCGCGCTGGTCAGCGCCAGGAACGCGCCGCAATCCTGGGACCTGCGCTGCGAGATGAGGGAGAAGCTCATCGCCTTCATTCGCGACGAGATGCCCGAAGCGCTGCCGCGCGAGCGCGCGATCCTGATCCCTTCGGGACGGGGTGACGACGCAGAATTCCCGGGCCGTCCCGCCGCGCCGGAGAAAATGAGGGCGAGCGCGCGGATTTGATCGGCTCAAAGCCTACTCGCGTCTCGCCTTGGTCGCGCCGCGCAATCCGGCCTGCTGCTGGATCGTGTCCAGCGCGCCGGACGACTGCTCTTCCGTCACGAAGCGGTTGAGCAGGGGCAGCGCGTCCTCGCGTCCCCTGGGGATCGCGATGGCCATGTGCTCTAGGCCCCAATTGCCGTCAAGGATGCGCCCGCCCGGCATCTGGTCGGACATCTCGAACAGCGTCGGCTTGTTGGTGGCGTAAAGGTCGATCTCGCCGCGGTCGAACATGCCGATGGCGACCTTGACGCTTTCGGCGGGAACGATGGTTGCGTTCTTGAATTTCGCCGGCAGCGTGCGCTCGGAGGTCGAGCCCTTGGTGACGCCGATCTTCACGCCCGGCTTGTCGATATCCTCGATCTTGCCGATCGGCGAATTCGCCGGGACGAGATAGCCGAGCTCGATCGCCAGCACGGGCTGGCTGAAGCTGACCTCGCTGGCGCGGGCCGGCGTGGCGTTGGTCACGGTGAAGTCGACCTGGCTGTCGTGGATCGCGGCGACGATGTCGGCAACGCGCTGAAACCTGACATAGTCAACACCGACGCCGAGCCGCTTCGCCAGTTCGCCGCCGAGATCGTAGGCGAGGCCGTGCGGCTTTCCGGCCGCATCTGTGACCATCGAGGTCGGGCTGCCCGGATAGATGCCCACGCGCAAGGTGCCGCCCGGCGCCAGGAGCTTTGCTTCGCCATCCGCCTTCGCGAACGACCCGGAGAGGCCGGCGGTGGCAAACGCGAGTAGGGCTGCGAGAGCAAGTTGTCGCCGGCATGAGATCGTCATGAGAGGATCCCGTCTTACTGCGCGCGGATGTTGGCAGCTTTCAGCACCGGCTCCCATTTGGTCGCCTCGGCGTGCATGTAGGCGTCGAAATCCTTGGCGGAGGAGCCGACCGGAGCTGCGCCGATCTTGCCGAGCGTCGACAGCACGCTGGGGTCTTGCAGCGCGGCCTTGAGGTCGGTCTCGAGCTTGGACACGATCTCCGGCGGCATTTTGGCCGGCCCAAGAACGCCCCACCAGACCGAGACGTCGTAGCCTGATACGCCGGCCTCGGCGATGGTCGGAACATCCGGCAGCGCCTTGGAGCGTTCGGCGGAGGTCACCGCGAGCGCGCGCACCGGTCCGCCTTCGAGCTGGCCGATCGCTTCCGCGAGCGGGTTGATGCTGAGCGGGATCTCACCGGCGATGACAGCGGTCAGTGCCGGCGCGCCGCCCTTGTAGGGGATCGCGACGATCCTGGTGCCGGACATGTGTTTGAGCAGTTCGCCGGCGAGATGCGCGGACGTGCCGTTGCCGGACATGCCGTAGGAGAGCTTGTCCGGCTCCTTCTTTGCTGCGGCGAGGAGATCGCCGAGCGTCTTGTAGGGGCTGTCCTTCGCCACCACGATTGCGAGCGGCGAGGAGGCGACTTCAGTGATTGCGGTGAAATCCTTGAACGTGTCGTAGGGCACGCTCGGATAGATGAACTGGTTGAGCGGATGGCCGCTCGCGACCAGGATCAGCGTGTAGCCGTCCGGCGCGGCCTGCGTCAGCGCCTGCGAGGCGACGATGCCGCCGGCGCCCGGACGGTTGTCGATCACCGGCTGCTGGCCCCAGGTCTTGGCCAGCGCCTGGCCGAGCGTACGCGCGAGCACGTCGACGGCGCCGCCCGCCGCGTAGGGCACCAGGATATGGACCGGCTTGCTCGGGTAATTGTCGGCCGCCTGTGCGGTGCCGCCCAGCAGCAGACCGGCACCCAGCATCAAACCGCCGATTGTCTTATTCAAACCCAGCATTCCCAGCACTCCTAGAGGGCGTTTGCGTGCGTATGGCGGTCTCGAAGCCGTCCGGACGCTGCCCATGGTTTTTGTTGACGAGACCTGATCTTTTGTACGATAGTACAAATCACATGGTACGCAAGCCCACCAGCAAGGAAACGGCCCGCAAGCCGAACATGCGCGAGGCGATCCTCGCCGCGGCCGAGGAGCTGTTCGCCACCAACGGCTTCAATGCCGTGTCGGTGCGCGACATCGCACAGGCCGCCGGGGCCAATCCCGGCAGCGTGACCTATCATTTCAAGACCAAGGACGGCCTGCTGCTGGAGATCTACCGGCGCCATTGCGGGCCGATGAATTTGCGCCGTTCCGAGCTGCTCGCCGCCGCCAAGCGCGTGCGCGATCTCCAGGATCGGCTTGAGGCGGTGGTGCGCGCCTATGTGGTGCCGGCTTTCACCTCGGGCAGCGATCTCGCCGGGGGCGGGGCGCGCTTCACGCGACTGCGCGCCGTGATGTCCGCCGAAGGCAACGAGGTCGCGCGAAAGATCATCGCGCAGACCTTTGACGACACCAGCCACGCCTTCATCGATGCGGTCCACGAGAGCCTGCCGCATATTTCGCGCACCGATATCGTCTGGCGCAGCCACTTCCTGCTCGGCGCGCTCTATTACTCGCTGGTGACGCCGGACCGTGTCTCGCGCCTGTCGCGCGGCGAGGCCGACGGCAGCGATGCCGCCAGCGCCATCGAGCAACTGGTGCAGGCCACCGTCGCCGCGTTCCAGGCCCCGGCGCTCGATCAGGCCGCGCCGGTACGGCGGCGGCCGGTCGTCAGCAGCAAGACCTGAAAGAAGCGAGCTCGCTCGGCGGTTCAAGTGATGACGATGATGTACACGCCGACCATTCCGCCGCCCGATCCGAACACGCGCACGCCGAAGTTCAAGCTGCCAAAGCTGTCCTGCGACGCGCATTGCCACATCTTCGGGCCCGGCGCGAAATACCCCTATGCGCCTGACCGTTCCTATACCCCGCCGGATGCGCCGCTGGAGGATTTCCGTGCGCTGCATGCCAAGCTCGGCGTCGAGCGCGCGGTCATCGTCAATGCCAGCGTGCACGGCACCGACAATACGGTCGCGCTCGATGCGATCGCGCAGAGCAATGGTGCCTACCGCGCGGTCGCCAATATCGACGACACCATCACCGAACGCGGGCTCCGCGTGCTGCATGAGGGTGGCTTCCGCGGCTGCCGCTTTAATTTCGTCCGCCATCTCGGCGGTGTCCCCGACAAGCGCGCGTTCAACCGCATCATCGCGATGGTCGCGCCGCTCGGCTGGCACATCGACCTGCATTTCGATGCGATCGACCTGCCTGAATATGCGGACATGCTGACAAGGCTGCCGCTGAGCTACACCATCGACCATATGGGCCGGGTGAAGGCGGCGGACGGGCTCGATCAACTTCCGTTCACGATCTTGATCGAGCTGATGCAGCGCGACGAGAAGTGCTGGGTGAAGATCTGCGGGTCCGAGCGTGTGTCCTCGGCCGGGCCACCGTTCACCGACGCCGTGCCGTTTGCGCGAAAGATCGTCGAGACCGCGCCCGACCGCGTCATCTGGGGGACCGACTGGCCGCATCCCAACGTCAAGGTGATGCCGAATGACGGCGACCTCGTCGACCTGATCCCGCTGTTCGCGCCGGAGCCGGAATTCCAGCAGAAGATCCTCGTCGACAACCCCGCGCGCCTGTTCGAGTTCGATCAATGACGGCGATGGCGATCGACAAGCCGCGCAGCCGCGCCTGGTGGAAGGAGCTCTGGATCCAGGTGCTCATCGCCATGGCGGCCGGTATTGCGCTTGGGATCGTCAACCCCGAATCGGGCGCCAAGATGCAGCCGCTTGGGGATGCCTTCATCAAGGCGATCCGGATGCTGATCGCGCCGATCATCTTCTGCACCGTCGTGCACGGCATCGCCCATATGGCCGACATGGCATGGGTCGGGCGCGTCGCGGTCAAGGCGATCGTCTATTTCGAGATCATGACGACGGTCGCGCTGATCATCGGTCTCATCGCGGTCAATCTGCTCAAGCCCGGCATCGGCATGAACATCGATCCCGCCAGCATCAATGCCAGCGCGATCGAGCCCTATGTCAAGCAGACCGGCGCCATCGGCTTCGTTCCGTTCCTGATGAACATTGTGCCCGCCACGTTCATCGGCGCCTTTGCCGAGGGCAACATCCTTCAGGTCCTGTTTATTTCGGTGCTGTGCGGCTTCGCACTGGTGCAGCTCGGCGAGYGCGCCGCGCCGCTGGTGCATCTGATCGACATCGCCGCCAAGATGGTATTCGCCGTCGTCGGCTTCGTGATGTGGGCGGCGCCGATCGGGGCGTTCGGCGCCATTGCCTTCACGGTCGGCAAGTTCGGCGTCGGCTCGCTGGCCTCGCTCGGCAAGCTGCTGGGCGGCTTTTATCTCACTTGCGTGATCTTCATCATCGTGGCGCTCGGTCCCGTGGCGCGGCTGTGCGGCTTCTCGCTGGTCAAGCTGGTCCGCTACATCTGGGAGGAGCTGCTGATCTGCATCGCCACGACCTCGTCCGAGACGGTGCTGCCGCGGATGCTGACCAAGCTGGAGAAGGCGGGCTGCGAGAAGAGTGTGGTCGGCCTCGTGATCCCGACCGGCTATTCCTTCAATCTCGACGGCACTTGCCTTTACCTCGCCGCGGCCTCGGTGTTCCTGGCGCAGGCGACCAACACGCCGTTCGGGCTTGCCGAGCAGATCGAGCTGCTGCTGATCCTGCTCGTGACCTCCAAGGGCGCGGCGGGGATCGCCGGTGCTGCCTTCGTCGTGCTGGCAGCGACGCTGTCGGCGACCGGCACCATTCCGGTGACGAGCGTTGCCCTGGTACTCGGCATCCATCGCCTGATGTCGCAGGGGCTGACGCCGACCAATCTGATCGGGAACGCGGTTGCGACCATCGCGATTGCCAAATGGGAGGGCGCGCTCGACGACGAGCGCCTGAGGCGCGTGCTCGACGGCGAGGAACAAGCGGCCATCACGGCCTGATGAATCGGCTGCCTGAGTAAAGCAGCGAGCCTATGATGCCTACGAACGAAAGAGGGGAGTTTGTCCCATGAAAACAGGTCTCGTGATCACGGCCCATCCG
>NZ_JBFUES010000164.1:0-10174 GCF_056403875.1 Bradyrhizobium sp. P2_E8 | reverse complement strand
CGTCGACACCCTGCACAGTGTCGACCGCACGATCGTGAGCAATGCCCCCGCGATCAAGGAAGGGCTTCGCACATTCGAGAACTATAGCGCCGACCTCAGGAGCAAGGGCGGCGAAATCGATTCCGTGATGGCCAAGGTCGACAGCGCCTTCGCGGGATTCGACAAGGCGGTCACGAAGATCGAGGGCGTGGTGCCCGGCTTCGTCAATGRCAATGCCGACGAGCTGTTCGAGAAGATACAGGGGCTGCGCGAGCTGACCGAAACCATGAGGAAGAAGTCGGCGAGCTACATCGAGGACATTCGCCGTTCGCTGCTCGACGTCAGCGAGACCGCCAACAAGATGGCCGGCACGCCCGTGGCGCCGCGGCCGCCGCGCAAGCCCGCGCAGAAGAAGCAGTGATGCTCTTCCTTGTCCTCCCCTGGGGGAGGATAAGCCGCGCCTACCACGCGTAGCGCACGAGGCCCTTGCCGGCATAGGAACGCGTGACGTTCGAGAACTCGCCGTCGAAGGTTGCCGATGCGGACCAGCCGTTCATCCAGTTCACCTGCACCGACGCCGTGGTCAGCGCGGAATCGCGCGCCTGCGCGGCGCCATTCACGACGAAAGCCGATCCAGGCAGGGCCTGAAACACCGCGCCGACGGTACGATCCGGATTGTAGTCATGCGCCCAGGCAACGCGGCCGCGCAGCGTCATCAGGCCGCCGGCAGCGGCAAATGACCTGTCCGCGCGCAGGCCGAGCTCGGTGCGGGTGCTGGTCACGTCCTTGGCGGCATAGTTGAGGGCGAAGACGCTGCTGCCGGCCACAGCGAACTCCGAGTAGCCCGGAAGGCTGAACATGGTGGCCTGGAGCGCCGCATAGGGCGTGACGCCGATCCATGACATCGCGTGGCGGTAGCCACCCTCGACACGGCCCGAAAACGCGTTGGTATTGAACTGGGCGCGCAGCTGGTCGAACCCGGCGGCAGTGACGACGCGATTGGTGGTCACATCCTGCCAGCCATAGGCCAGCGCAGCCGTGATATAGGCCGGTCCGGCGGTATGACGCACGAAAGCGCCGGCCTGGAACAGGTCGGAGTGACCCCAGCCGAGGCCGGTGACGCCGAAGCTGGTGCCGCCGCCGGCAAGCGCGAAGCCGGCGATGGTCGACGGCGAGAAACGGTAGTCGAGACCGACGGCCGTGCCGTAGATGCTGCTGGTGGTGTTGTTCGAGCCGAGGCCGGCATTGCCGTCGGTCGTCTGGGAGCCGCCGTAGCCGGCCGCCCACACGTCCCAGCGCTGCTCGAAAGTCGCGGCCGGTGCCTTGCGGTAGATCGAGGCGAACGCGTCGCGCGCGCTCTTGTCACGCGGGATCTTGCCTGCCGCGGCATGAGCACTTGCGCTCGCGTCATCGGCATACGGCGTCGCACCTGAAGTGCCGCTGCGTCCCGAGCCGTAGACTTCGGTCAGCAGGCCGAGGAACAGATTCATCGCGTTGAATGTCGTCTGCTGCGAACCTGTCGCCGACTCGCCGGAAGCCTGCGTCAAGCCGTTGGGGCCGAGGCCCGCGAATTCGGCTTGCAGGAAACCATTGGCGTTGAAGAAGTTCTGAAGCGTCGTGGCGACGTTCTTCTGATTGATGCTGAGGGCGTACTTCGCGCCATAGTCGAGCGTGAAATTGAGATAGACGGTGCCGCCAGGGTTCACGCTGGTCGTGGCGATGAGACCACCGGGCGCGGCAACGCCGACAAAGTTGTCGGTAGCCGAGCCGGAAAACTGCATGATCTTGTAGTGCGGCAATATGGTGCTGCCGGCAGAGAGCGAGACGCCGACGGTGCCATTCAGGGTAACGTTGCCGACAACGTTTGCAAAACTCGCAGTGGTTCCGCTGCCGACCTGCACGAGGTACAGCGCACCGGACTGGAAGGCGAGGTCACCCAGAACCAGCATGCTCGAGCCGGGGCCGCCGTCACCAGGCGCATAGATGCCACCGCTGGCGATAACGGTGTTGCCGACGATCCCTGCGCCGAACAGCGCGCCGCCCGCGTTGACGGTGGTCAGGCTCGATTGCGAGATATTGCCATCGACCCGCAGGATGCCGCCATTGATCGTGGTGGTGCCGGTATAGGTGTTCGTGCCGGAGAGGATCAGCGTGCCGCTGCCGACCTTTTCCAGCGAGCCCGGACCGGCGGGGCCGCAACTGCAGGGATCGTAGTCGCCGATGACACCGCTGACCTCGGTCGAGCGGTTGTTGCCGCCGACGACGAGCGTGTTGCCGCCGCCGATGTAATAGAAGCCGCTGCCTTCGATCGAGCCGGCCGTGATGCGGCCGTCGCTGTTGGGACCGACGCTGACCCCGAAATCCACGATGCCTGTCCCGGTGGTGACGAAGCGCGCATTGCCGCCGGTGGAATTGTCGAAGAACTCGGTCTTGCCGCCGTCCCTGGTGATGATGGTGGCATTGCCGGCCGTGGTGAACGCGCCGAAATTGGTCCGGCCGCCGAACTCGTTGACGATCGTCGCGTTGCCCGCGGTCGCGGTGTCGGATCCACTCAGCGTACCAAACACAGTCCCGCTGAGATCATTGTTCACGATGGTCGCCGAGCCGGCCGAGGATTGCTCGAGGAACGCGACGCCGCCACCATTCTGGTTGGTGATGCTGGCCGTGCCCGCGTTGGTGCGGCCAAAGAAGCTGGTCAAACCGCCATCATTGATGATGGTCGCCCGGCCAGCCGTCGCGGTATCGGTCCCGCCACCGGCCAGATCGCCGAAATACACCTGGCCGCTGTTGGTGATCACCATCGCGCTCGCGGAGGTCGCGTTGAGAAACGTCGTCGTGCCGGAGAAGTCGTTGAGCAGCGACGTGATGCCCGACGTGTCGGCATTGACGATCTTGAACAGGCCCTCGTTGGTGACGGCGCCGATGATGCCGGCGGTATGGGTCGCATCGCCAAGCTGCAACGAGCCGCAGTTGCAGATGAACGTGGCGCCGGAATAGGTGTTGGCGCCGAGCAACGCCAGGATGCCGGGCCCCTGCACGGAGATGCCGCCGCTGCCCGTGATGCGGGAAGCAATCGCGGCCGAGGGGGCTCCGCTGCCCGTGACATCATTGGTGAAGAACGTGGTGCCGCCCGGGGCCAGCCTGAGGTCGCCGCCCTGGATGGTATAGATCGAGCCATCGCCGGTGAGATCGAAGCCCACGAGACTGGTGAGCTGCACGCCGCCTGGCGTAACCGTCACCGTGCCGCCTGTGGCCGGCGTCGAGGGACCGCCGCTGCCGAACGTTGTGCCGGATGACGACGGATCGTAAGCGGTGCTGGTCGAACCGGAGAAATCCGTCCAGTTGGTGGTGGTCGAGTCCCAGACGCCGCCGCCGCCATTGACGGCACCGTTCGGCGTAGTCTGCGATCCGTTGAAGAATTGCTGCGCTCCGGCGGAGGTCATGGCGGCAGATGCGCCCAAGGTGAGGCCGACCCAGAATGCCGTGCGAATTGCGACAGTGCTCAGGTGCGAGCAACCCGGCCCGCTCGATCGCAACCAAACTTCCACACTCTTCCCCTCACGGACGGCGCTCCTGGCGGCACCGCGCGGAACTTAGGCCATGAGGATGACCGGTAGAACCGGTGCGCGTCGAGAATCCGCCAATGGCAAAGCAACCTGAACAGATTCAAGCGTCCATGTTGCAACCGCGCCACGGTTTGCCGGGCGCCATTCCCATTCCGCGCATGCGCAGACCTCTCGGAACGTCGGCGCTTATGGACGGCCATTCACATCCATGGCCGATCATCCAGGCATCGAGCTCAACCTGCGCCGCCGGCGATGGCTAGTAATTCGACGCCGCCGCCTCGTTCGGAATGCCGTCGATGGGACACTCGTCGGTCCCCGGCGTCGAGCGGGTCATCGCCTCGACCATGTCGCGCGTGCCTTCGGGATCGGCGATCCAGTTCTTGTAGAAATCATACGGACACGCCGCAACGCCGCGCGGGCTTTCGCCGGAATTGATCATGCCGGTGTAGCCGCGATGGACCAGCTTGTAGAGATGGTTCTGCGACTGACCATTGCGGCGCGCATCGCGGATCAGATGTTTCGACAGCTGGGCGTACTGGATGCCGTAATCCTCTTCGCCGCACTCGCCGAGTGTGCGGCCATCGAAGCCGATGATCGCGGAGTGGCCGAAATAGGAATAGACGCCGTCGAAGCCGGCGGCATTGGCGACCGCGACATAGACATTGTTGGCCCATGCCATGGCCTTGGAGATCAGGACCTGCTGCTCCTTGGCCGGATACATGTAGCCCTGGCAACGCACGATCAGCTCGGCGCCCTTCATGGCGCAGTCACGCCAGATTTCCGGGTAGTTGCCGTCGTCGCAGATGATCAGGCTGACCTTGAGGCCTTTCGGGCCGTCGGAGACATAGGTGCAGTTGCCGGGATACCAGCCCTCGATCGGCACCCACGGCATGATCTTGCGGTACTTCTGGACGATCTCGCCCTTGTCGTTCATCAGGATCAAGGTGTTGTAGGGCGCCTTGTGCGGGTGCTCCTCGTGGCGCTCGCCGGTCAGCGAGAACACGCCCCACACTTTCGCCTTGCGGCAGGCTTCGGCAAAGATCGCGGTCTCTTCACCGGGGACCGCCGAAGCGGTCTCATACATCTCCTTGGAGTCGTACATGATCCCCTGGGTGGAGTATTCGGGGAAGATCACGAGGTCCATGCCGGGCAGGCCGACCTTCATGCCCACCACCATGTCGGCGATCTTGCGGGCGTTGTCGAGCACCTCGGCCTTGGTGTGAAGGCGGGGCATCTTGTAGTTGACCACTGCAACGCCGACGGCGTCGTTGCTGCTGGAAATGTCACCGTGAAGCATTTCGGCGCTCCTTACCTGTTTGATGTTGGCGCGTGGCGTCAGTGGCTGATCATCCAGGGGCGCGCGGTGGGAAAACCCTTGGCGCCGCTCTTGCTCTTGGTCATCAGCCGCGCCGGCTTCTTCTTGTCCGCCGTGCCCTTGTCCTTGACCGTCTTGCCCGTGGAGCAGCAGCCGCAGCCGGGACCGTGCGAGGCCTTGTATTGTGCGAGCGTCTGCGGCGCGTGCGTGCTGCGCTCGTTGACGGCGTGCGCCTTGCGCTTTTCCGCCGGCATGCAGAAGAAATTCGGTGCCGTCAGGATCACCCGCGGCGCCATGCTCTCGCAATGCGGACAGCTTTGCGGATCGTCGCATTCCGCCATCGGGCGCAGGTCCTTGAACGGACCGCAGTCGTCACAGAGATATTCATAGACCGGCATCGCATCATCCCCACGCTCTTGCCTGTTCAACGCACCTCGCGGCGGATGCGGGGCGGCAAATGCGCGCCGTCCCGCATCCCGTCGCGCAGGGATCATTTGTCCGGCGAGATCGGCATCTGGATATCGCCCGTGATGTGCTTGATGGGTCCTGCCGCCGACGGCATCACGTCGAAGTCGAAGATCTCGGTCGGCAGCCACAGCGTGGCGCAGGCGTTGGGCACGTCGACCACGCCGGAGATGTGGCCCTGGCACGGCGCGGTGCCGAGGATCGAGTAGGCCTGCGCGCCGGAGTAGCCGAACTTCTTCAGGTACTCGATGGCGTTGAGGCAGGCCTGGCGATAGGCGATGTGGACGTCGAGATAGTGCTGCTTGCCGGCCTCATCCACCGAGATGCCTTCGAAGATCAGATAGTCCTTGTAGTTCGGCGTGATCGGCGACGGCTTGAAGATCGGATTCTTGATGCCGTATTTCGCCATCCCGTCCTTGATCACCTCGACCTTCAGATGCAGCCAGCCGGCCATCTCGATCGCGCCGCAGAAGGTGATCTCGCCGTCGCCCTGGCTGAAGTGCAGGTCGCCCATCGAGAGACCGGCGCCGGGCACATAGACCGGGAAGTAGATCTTCGATCCGCGCGACAGGTCCTTGATGTCGCAATTGCCGCCATGCTCGCGCGGCGGCACGGTGCGCGCGCCTTCGGCGCCGATCTTGGCCTTGACGTCGCCCTTGGCGCGGCCGCCATGGGCGGTCGGCGCGAACGGCGGGTTGGCGAGGCCTGGCACGCGGGTCGGATTGGTCGAGATCAGCTCGGCCTCGCGCTTGTTCCACATGTCCAGCATCTTCGGATCGGGCAGACAGCCGATCAGGCCGGGATGGATCAGGCCGGCGAAGTTGACGCCGGGAACGTGACGCGACGAGGTGTAGAGGCCCTTGATGTCCCAGATCGACTTCTGCGCCAGCGGGAAATGGTCGGTGAGGAAGCCGCCGCCGTTCTGCTTGGAGAAGAAGCCGTTGAAGCCCCACAGGCTCTCCTTCATCGGGCCGACGTCGAGCAGGTCGACGACCAGGAGATCGCCGGGCTCGGCGCCCTTGACGCCGATTGGACCGGAGAGGAAGTGCACGATCGAGAGGTCGATGTCGCGCACGTCGTCGGCGGAATCGTTGTTCTTGATGAAGCCGCCGGTCCAGTCATAGGTCTCGATGATGAAATCGTCGCCGGGATTGACCCAGGCCACGATCGGGATGTCGGGGTGCCAGCGGTTATGCACCATGTCATTTTCGTAAGCCGACTTGGTGAGATCGACCTTGATCAGTGTCTCTGGCATCGAGATGCTCCCCTTTTACACGGTTGGTTAGACGGACAGATATTTGGACACCTGCGCGGCATCGACGGCGTCGCGCGGATCGTCACGGACGATCTCGCCGTTCTCGATCACCAGCACGCGGTCGGCGATATCGAGTGCGAAGCTCAGGAGCTGCTCGGACACGACGATCGACAGGCCCTTCTCGTCGCGGATGCGCTTCAAGGTGCGCGCCATGTCCTTGATGATCGAGGGCTGGATGCCTTCGGTCGGCTCATCCAGCAGCAGCACCTTCGGCTTGGTCGCGAGCGCGCGTGCGATCGCGAGCTGCTGCTGCTGGCCGCCGGAGAGATTGCCGCCGCGGCGCCCCTTCATCTCCAGCAGCACCGGGAATAGTTCGTAGATGTCTTCAGGCACCTCGGTCCCGCCGGAGACGACGAGGCCGGTCTCGATGTTCTCCTTCACCGTCATGGTGGAGAAAATCATGCGCCCCTGCGGCACATAGGCGAGGCCCTTGGCCACCCGCTCGTAGCTCGGCAGACCGCCGAGCTCGGCGCCGTCCATGGTCACCGAGCCACTCTTGGCGGGCAGGATGCCCATCAGCGATTTCATCAGCGTGGTCTTGCCCATGCCGTTGCGCCCCATAATCGCGACGATCTCGTTCGGCGCGACATTGACGTTGAGCCCGTGCAGCACCTCGCTCTGGCCGTAGGCAACGTGAAGATCGGAAATTGCCAGCATCATCGCGCTCCTAGTGACCGAGATAGACTTCGACGACCTTGGGATCGTTCTTCACCTTCTCCATGGTGCCCTCGGAGAGGATCTGGCCCTGGTGGAGCACGGTGACCTTGTGCGCGATGTCCTCGACGAATTTCATGTCGTGCTCGATCACCAGCACCGAACGGTTCTTGATGATGCGGTTGAGAAGCTCGGCGGTCTTGGCGCGCTCGGACACGCTCATGCCGGCGACGGGCTCGTCCAGCATCAAGAGGTCCGGGTCCTGGATCAGCAGCATGCCGATCTCGAGCCATTGCTTCTGGCCGTGACTGAGCAGATCGGCGTTCACGTTGAGCCGGTCCTTCAGGAAGATCATCTCGGCGACCTCGTGCACCCGGTCGCGCACGGCGGCGTCGCGGGTGAAGGTCAGTGCGCCGAACACCGAGCGGCCGCGCGGATAGGAGATCTCCAGATTCTCGAACACCGTGAGATCGTCGTAGATCGAGGGGTTCTGGAATTTGCGGCCGACGCCGGTCTTGACGATCTCGTTTTCCTTCATCCGCGTCAGCTCCTTGCCACGGAACTGGATCGAGCCCGACGTTGCTTTGGTCTTGCCGCAGATCAGGTCGAGCACGGTGGTCTTGCCGGCACCGTTGGGGCCGATGATGACGCGGATCTCGTTCTCGTCGACATAGAA
Source organism: Bradyrhizobium sp. P2_E8 (assembly GCF_056403875.1). Classification (NCBI taxonomy): domain Bacteria; kingdom Pseudomonadati; phylum Pseudomonadota; class Alphaproteobacteria; order Hyphomicrobiales; family Nitrobacteraceae; genus Bradyrhizobium; species Bradyrhizobium sp. P2_E8. Next base: position 2,204 of record NZ_JBFUES010000164.1, on the reverse strand, counting down.
GGAGAGATCGTTGACCGCCTTGAAGCCGTCGAAAGACACCGTCAGCGCCTCGACCGCGAGCAGGAATTCCTTGGGCTGGTGACCTACGAGCATGATGATCTCCTCACTCTGCCGGGGCGCCGTCGGCGACCGAACTGTCGGTCCAGCCGTCAGGCTTCGGTTTGCGCGACGAGATCAGGCGATCGATGCGCGGCTGCACGTAGTCGCCCCAGATCCCAGCGAGACCGTTCGGGAAGGCCAGGACCACGGCGATGAACAATCCGCCAAGACCGAACAGCCACAATTCGGGAAAGGTTTCCGACAGGCTGGTCTTGGCGAAGTTGACCAGCAGCGTGCCGTAGACCGCGCCGAGGATCGAGAGCCGGCCGCCGACCGCGGTGTAGATCACCATCTCGATCGACGGCACGATGCCGACGAAGGACGGCGACATGAAGCCGACATTGAGCGCGAACATGGCGCCGCCGATCGCAGCGAACACGGCGGCGATGCAGAAGGCGAAGATCTTGAAGTTCGCGACGCTGTAGCCGGAGAAGCGGACCCGGTCCTCCTTCTCCCGCATCGCGACGAGGATGCGCCCGAGCTTTGAGTGACGGACGAACTGCGCGATCATGATGCAGGCGAACAGCAGTCCGACCTCGAAGAAGTACAGCACGATCTTGGCGTGATCAGGCCGGATGTCCCAGCCCTTCAACGTCCGCAGGTCGGTCATGCCGTTGATGCCGCCGGTGTAGCCCTGCTGTCCCACGATCAGGATGGTGAGGATGGCCGCGACCGCCTGGGTGATGATGGCGAAGTAGGTGCCGCCGACCCGGCGCTTGAACATCGCGGTGCCGATGATGAGAGCGAAGATGCCAGGCACGAGAACGATTGCGGCGATCGTGAAGGTGAGGCTGCTGAATGGCTTCCAGAACAGCGGCAGCGTGGTGATCTGATTCCAGTCCATGAAATCGGGAATGCCGGGCGTCGACTGGATCTTGGTGTTCTCCACGCTCGACGCCTCGAGCTTGAGGAACATCGCCATGCAGTAGCCGCCGAGCCCGAAGAACACGCCCTGACCGAGGCTGAGAATGCCGCCATAGCCCCAGCAGATCACCAGGCCGAGCGCGACGAAGGCGTAGGTCAGGTATTTTGCGACCAGATTGAGCCTGAAGACATCAAGCGTGAGCGGTAGGATCACCACCAGGAAGACCGCGAGCACCAGAATTCCGATGAACTCCGATCGGTTGAAGAAGCGATTGTCGGTCATTGCATCAGCCCCAGTTTCTCACTTGCGGACCTTGAGGGCGAACAGCCCTTGCGGCCGCAGCATCAGGATTCCGACAACCGCGAGCAACGTCAGCACTTTCGCCATCGAGCCCGACATGAAGAATTCGAGGGTGGATTGCGTCTGCGAGATCGAGAAGGCCGAGGCGATGGTGCCGATCAAACTGGCGGCGCCGCCGAACACGACCACCAGGAACGTATCGACGATGTAGAGCTGCCCAGAGGTTGGCCCGGTGGAGCCGATCATCGTGAAGGCGCTGCCGGCGACACCGGCGATGCCGCAACCGAGACCGAAGGTGTAGCGATCGACCTTTTCGGTGTTGATGCCCACCGCGCCAGCCATGATGCGGTTCTGCACGACAGCGCGGACCTGGCGGCCCCAGCGCGACTTGTACATGACATAGGCGACGCCGATGGTGATCAGCACAGTGAGGCACATCACGAAGACGCCGTTGATCGGCACCTCGATGCTGTCGGTCACGTGCAGCGAGCCGAGCATCCATTGCGGCAGCTCGACGCCGACCTCGCGCGCGCCGAACACGGAACGATAGGCCTGCTGCAACATCAGGCTGAGGCCCCAGGTGGCGAGCAGCGTATCGAGCGGGCGCTTGTAGAGGTGCCGTATCAGCACCCATTCCACCAGCATGCCCAGCGCGCCGGACGCGACGAAGGCCAGGATCATCGCGAGGAAGAAGTAGCCGCTGAACAGGCTCGGCAAGTAGGTCTGGAATAGATTGGAGGTCATCCAGGTGACGTAGGCCCCGAGGATCATGAACTCGCCATGGGCCATGTTGATGACGCCCATCTGGCCGAAGATGATCGCAAGACCAAGCGCCATCAGCACGTAGACCGAGAACAGGATCAGTCCCGCAAAACCCTGCATGACGAAGATGGAGCCAAGGTCGCCAATCGAGTAGTCGCCGAACATCGATGTCCTCCGT
>NZ_JBFUES010000163.1:0-10192 GCF_056403875.1 Bradyrhizobium sp. P2_E8 | reverse complement strand
GTGTTCTGCTGGCCGGCTGCGACACTGACCAGGTGTCGCTCGCGACCAACGCCAAGGCCAACCAGCCGGTGCCGCCAAAACTTCTCGCCGCGATGGTCGAGAAGGACATGGATCTGCAATCCCCGATCCTGGTCCGCCTGTTCAAGCAGGAGGCCGAGCTCGAGGTCTGGAAGCAGACCCGCAACGGCCAGTTCGCGCTGCTCAAGACCTATCCGATCTGCCGCTGGTCGGGCGATCTGGGCCCGAAGGTGCGCGAAGGCGACCGCCAGGCGCCGGAGGGATTCTACTCGATCAATCCGGGCCAGATGAATCCGCAGTCGGCCTATTACCTCTCGTTCAACACGGGCTATCCGAACGCGTTCGACAAGGCTCTGGGCCGTTCCGGCTCGCAGCTGATGGTGCATGGCGACTGCTCTTCGCGCGGCTGTTACGCGATGACGGACGAGCAGATCGCCGAGATCTATTCGCTCGGCCGCGAATCCTTCTTCGGCGGCCAGAAGGCGTTCCAGCTCCAGGCCTATCCGTTCAAGATGACGCCGGTGAACATGGCCAAGCACCGGAACAATCCGAACATGCCGTTCTGGAAGATGATCAAAGAAGGCTATGATCATTTCGAGGTGACGCGGCAGGAGCCGAAGGTCGATTTCTGCGAGAAGAAGTACGTGTTCGACGCGGCGAAGACGCCCGATGCCAAGCGCGATCCGGTGTTCGACGCGTCCGCAAAGTGCCCGGCCTATGTGATCCCCGAGGACATCGCGAGCGCCGTGCGCGAGAAGGACGCGCGCGACCAGGCCGAGTACGCCAAGCTCGTGGCCAAGGGCACGCCGGTCGCGCGCATGAACACCGGCATTGACGGCGGCATGAACAAGATCTTCGCCGCCAAGATTCCGGAAGGCTCGACCGGCCTGTCGGAGGGCGCCGAAGGCACCACGCTGCAGATGCTGGCGATGGCGAAGGCGCCGGGCACGATCCCCGGCCACGTCAATCCGCCCAAGCCGAATCTCGACGCGGCCGCGCCCTCGCCGCAGGAAGAGCCGGTCGTCGCCGTCAGCGCACCCGCGACCAGCACCCGCGTCGCGGCCGCTCAACCGGCCGAGAAATCCCAGGAAAAATCCCAAGAGAAATCCCAGAGTGGCGGCTTCTTCTCGAACCTTGGCCGCAAGATGGGCCTCGGCACCGCCGACACGACCGCGACCGCTTCGGCTCCGCCGCCGCAAGCCACCGCGTCCGTGGCCCCGGCCACGACGTCCACAACGCCGCCCAGCGCGGCATCAAGGCTGAAGGCCGCCGTGACCCGCTTTGTGCCCGGCCGCGACACGACCAAGGACGCGCCGAAGCCGGCTGTTGCCGCCGCCAAGCCGGCCGAGCCGGCGAAGCCCGACACCCGCCTCGCCGCAACGCGCCCGGCGCTGAAGCCGACGGTGTCGGATGATCCCGCTGGCGGCCCGCAGATGGCGGGCGCCGCGCCGGTGGTGCAGTCGAATTCGTTCGACAGCCGCTTTGGGGCGGTGAAGTAAACAACGGCTCTCGCTTCGGTCTGCTCAATCGACAATTTCCCACCGTCACCCTGAGGTGGCCGCTTCTTCAGCGGCCCTCGAAGGGCGACGGCCCGACTGGCAGCTCGGCCATTCATCCTTCGAGGCTCGCTTTGCGATGCTGCGCATCGCGCCGCTCGCGCCTCAGGATGACGGGACTGGCAGGAAGCCTGCGGCGAGAGACAGCCGTAGAGCGGGTAGTGAGAATCTACGGCGCCAGATACCGCATCAGTTCCGGATTGCCGCGCACATCATTCGCCTCCCCCTGCAGTGCGACCCTTCCGCGGTCCAGCACGTAGGCATAATCGGCGACGCGGAGCGCGAGGTCGAGGTGCTGCTCGACGATGATGACGGCGATGTTTTTCGCGAGCTCGATCAGGCGTTCGGTGATCTCCTCGATGACGCCGATCCAGACGCCTTCGGTCGGCTCGTCGAGCAGCAACAATTTCGGATCGCCCAGCATGGCGCGGCCGATGGCGAGCATCTTGCGCTCGCCGCCGGAGAGCGTGCCGGCGGGCTGGTCGAGGCGCTGGCCGAGTTTCGGGAAGATGGTCAGCACGTGGTCGACGGCGTCGGCCTTGCTGCTCGCGAGCGAGCCGACGGCGAGATTGTCGCGTACCGACAGGCGGGCGAACACCGAATGCTCCTGCGGGACGTAGCCGATGCCGGCGCGCACGCGCTCCTGGGTCGCGCGGCGGCTGATGTCGCGGCCGTCGAAGGCGACCTCGCCCTTCCACGCCGGCAGCTCGCCGACGATGGTCTTCATCAACGTGGTCTTGCCGGCGCCATTGCGCCCGAGCACGGCGACGCCGCCACGCCAGGGAATGCCGAGGTTGACGTCGAACAGGACCTGGCTGCGGCCATAGCCGGCGTCGAGATGCTTGATGTCCAAAAATTCAGGCACGGCGCAGATAGATCTCCTGGACGGATTTGTTGGCCTGGATCTCGGACACGGTACCTGACGCCAGCACCTTGCCCTGGTCGAGCACGGTCAGGCGATCGCAGATGTCGCGGATGAAATCGAGGTCGTGCTCGACGATGACGAGCGAGCAATGTTTTTTGATCGGCTGGAGCAATTCGCCGGTGACGCGGCGCTCTTCCAGGCTCATGCCGCCGGTCGGCTCGTCCAGCAGCAGCAGCTTTGGCTTGCCCGCAAGCGCCATCGCGATCTCCAGCCATTGCTGCTGGCCGTGCGACAGCGCCGCCGCCGCGTCGAAGGCGCGATCGGCGAGGCGGAACTGCGTCAGCATGGTCATGACCTGGTCGTGCAGCGCGCCGCGCGTGCGCGAGAACAGGAGGTCGAACAGCGAGGACTGCGCCTGGAGCGCGAGCAGGATGTTGTCGTAGAGCGTCAGCGTCGGCAGCACGCTGGTGATCTGGAATTTCAGGCTCATGCCGGCGCGGGCACGCTCGGTCGGCGTGAACGCGGTGATGTCGGTGTTGACGAAGCTCACCTTGCCCTGCGTCGGCACCTCGGCCCCGGCGATGCACTTCATCAGCGTGCTCTTGCCGGAGCCGTTCGGGCCGATCAGGCCGTGAAACTCGTTCTCGCCGACGGTGAGGGCTGCGCCATCGAGCGCGGTGAGCTTGCCGAAGATCTTTTTGATGCCCGCGGCCTCAAGGAGCGGCATTGCGCTTCTCCTTTCCGGGCTTCTTGTTCTCCTTGGGCTTCGCACCGAAGCTGCCGACCCGTTCGCGTTCGCCCAGCACGAAGCTGATCAGGCCGAGCGGCCGGAACAGGATCACGAGCAACAGCAGCACGCCCAGGATGATCGGCCAGATGTCGCGGTAATTGTCGGACAGCCAGAAGCTGACGCCTTCGACGATGACGGCGCCGATGACCGCACCGATCAGCGTGCCGGAGCCGCCGAACAGCACGTAGAGCACCACCTGCGTCGAGACGACGACGCCGACCATGTTGGGCCATACGAAACCCTCATGGAAGGCATAGAGGCTGCCCGCGAGCCCTGCGATGGCGCCGCCGATGGTGAAGATGATCGCCTTCAGATGCTGCGCCTTGTAGCCGAAGAAGGCGATGCGCTGCTCGTTCTCGCGAAGACCTGCGAGCGCGAGGCCGAACTGCGAGCGCACCAGGAAGCGGCAGAGCAGATAGACCACGACGAGGATGCCGAGCACGAGATAATAGAAGGCCGGCCCTTCCGAGAACTCGTAGCCTCCGAGCGTCATCGGCGCGATCGAGGGAATGCCGTTCTGGCCGCCGAGATAGTACCAGCCGCGTGCCAGGCGATCGGCGGCGTAGGAGCCGGTGAGCGTGCCCAGTGACACGAAGATCACGCTGGAGGGATGCCGGCCCAGCAGCAGGAAGCCGCCGAGCAGCAGCGCGAAGGTGAGGCCGATGATGGTGCCCGCGGGCAGCACCAGGAAGATGTTGGTGATGTCCAAGTCGCGCGCGAGCAGCGCGACGCCATAGCCGGCCGAGCCGAAGAACAGGGCCTGGCCAAAGCTCATGATGCCGGCATAGCCCCAGACCAGGTCGAACGACAGCGCGAACAGCGCGAGGATGATCACCCGCGTCGCGAACACCGTGAGATAGTCCTGCAGCACCAGCGGCGCGAGCAGCGCCGCGACAAGCACGACGCCCTCCACGATCGGCAGGACGTTTCGTCCTGCCGCGACCTGTACCGCTGCCGCGCGTTCAGCCATCGCATCGTCCGCTTCGTCGCCGGCGATGGCCTCTCTTACCACACTCATCGACTTCGGCATTCCGCCTCAGCATTCCTTGGGATCGACCAGACCGTCGCTGCGTCCGACGATCTCGTAGTTCCCGCCCTTGGCGACCGCGGTGTACATCTTCATCTTGCAGTGCCGCTTGCCCGGCACCATCTCGGCCGGTCCCCCGGGGCCCTCCGCGATCTTGGCATGGTCGAGCGCGGCGGCGACCGATTCGCGGTCGATCTTGCCCGCTTCCTTGACGGCCGCCTCCCACAGCTTGAGGCCACGATAGGTGCCGGTGGCGGCGCTGCCGGCAGCGAACAGGAAATTGCCCGGAAAGTCCTTCTCGTAGGCCGCCTGGATTTTTGCGTCGAACGGATTCTCCTTGGTCAGCACCTTGAAATAGTCGAGGCAGCTTGCGAGGCCCTCGATCTCGGCGGCCTGGTTGATGTTGAGCGTGTTCTCGTCGTAGTAGACGCAGGCGAGACGGCCGCCGTTCTTGAGGAAGCCCGCTTCATAGAGCTGCTTGAAGAACGGGCCGACGCCGGGCGGAATGACGGTGTTGAAGACGACGTCGACCTTGTTGGAGATGATGCGGTTGACGGTCGAGGAGAAATCGACCTGGTCGAGCGGATAGTATTCCTCGAACACGACCTCGCCGCCGTTCGATTCGATCACCTTGCGCGCATAGACGTTGAGCGTGTGCGGCCAGACATAGTTGGCGCTCGGCAGCGCGAACTTCTTGCCGCCGTTCTTGATCAGCCAGGGGATGAACTCGTCGCATTGCTGCGCCGGCGTCGGGCCGGTGCAGAACAGATAGGGCGTGCACTCCTTGCCTTCGTAGAGCTGCGGATAGATGTAGAGCGTCTTGCCGCGCGCCACGATCGGATCCTTGATCGCGTTGCGCATCGAGGAGGTGATGCCGCCCAGCACCATGTCGACCTTGTCGCGCTGGATCAGCTTGCGGACGTTGCCGACGGCGACGGATTCGTTCGAAGCGGTGTCCTCGATATAGAGCTCGAGCGGACGGCCGAGCAGGCCGCCGGCGGCGTTGATCTCCTTGATCACCATCTTGGCGACGTTGGCGTCGGCATTGCCCGCGTAGGCGATCGGGCCGGTGAGATCGGTGGCGATGCCGACCTTGATCGGGGCTTCGGCCGCATTGGCCCAGGGGGCCGGGATCACCCAGCTGCCGACGCCGGTTGCGACCGCGCCGGACGCAAAGGCGAAATTGGAGAGAAAGCGGCGGCGTGAGAGCTGCGTACGATCGAACATGTGACTAAACCCCTTTTCCAGCGATGAGGCCCTGCGGCCGGAATTTGATGAAGACAATAGCGAGCACGAAGACGAGGACGTCGGCGACGACGGGCGCCATCACCCATGGCAGCGCGGCACTGAGCGTGCCGATGACGCCGGCGCCTGCGACCGGTCCGATGAAGGAGCCGACGCCGCCGACCATCACCGCGACAAAGCCCTGGATCAGGAAGCGCAGGCCGAGATCGGCGAACAGGCTGAACACGGGCACGATCAGTGCCCCGGCGAGGCCGGCGAGCGCCGCGCCGAAGGCAAAGGTGGCACCATAGATCAGCGGCGTGGAGATGCCGGAGGCACGCGCCAGCGAAGGATTTTCCAGCGTGGCGCGGACGCGAAGGCCAAAGCTCGTGCGTGAGAGCAGGAGATAACAACCGCCCATCACCAGTAGCGTGATGACGATGATCGTGAAGCGCCAGGCCGAGATGTGCATCGCGCCGATGTCGATCGAGCCACCAATCGGCTCCGGCACGGTGAGATAGAAGCCGCCGATCAGCCCGCGCACGGATTCGCGAATGATCAGGCCCAGCGCATAGGTGCCGAGCATCGCCACGATCGGCGCGGCGTAGAACCGGCGGATGATCAGCGCCTCCAGCACGAAGCCGAGCGCGCCGACCACGAAGGGCGCCGCGACCATGCCGGCCCAGATCGGCAGGCCCCTGGCGTAGGCGAGATAGGTGATGTAGGCCCCGAGCAGGACGAACTCGCCTTGCGCGAAGTTGAAGATGCCCATCATGCTGGCGATGATCCCGAGCCCCAGCACGATCAGGACGATGATCGCGCCAAAGCTCAGGATCTCGAACGCCGCGACGAACGCGTTAGCCATTTGGTGGATTCTTGTTTTGACGCGTTTTCTTGACGCGAACCGGCATCCACTTCGCTCGAAAACGCTTCTGTGTTCCGTCCGTCTGCATCGACGCCTCGCTCACATCTTCTTCCAGTCGCCGATCTGCTCGAAAGCGTGCGCGGCGCGATAAATCGTGGATTCCTCGAACATGCGGCCGACCAGCATCAGGCCGACGGGCAGGCCGTCGACCATGCCGCAGGGCAGCGACATCGCAGGATGATGGGTGATGTCGAACGGCGCGGTGTTGCCGATCATCTCCAGCGCACGGGCGACGTAGTCCTCGCGGCTGGCCGTGGGCTCCGGCAGCTTCGTCGCCTTCATCGGCGTGGTCGGCAGCAGCAGGAGATCGTAGTCCCTGAAAGCCTTGTCGTAGGCTGCAGTCAGACGCCGTGAGATGTTCAGCGCCTTGCCGTAATAGCGCGGACCGAAATTGTTGTTGATGTAGGTCCCGAGCAGCAGGAACAGCTTTGTCGTCTCCGACAGCGAGTCCGCCTGCCGGCGCCAGCCGCGATGGAAATCCATCAGCGAGGTCGAGTAGAGGTCGGAGCGGGACAGGCCATAGCCGTCGCCATACATCATGGTCTGGGTCATGCCCTCGGTGCCGATCGGCGTCCAGATCGCGGGGCCGACGAGGTGCATCGGGATCGAGACGGTCTCGACGGTGGCGCCGAGATCCTTGAAACGCTTGGCCGCCTCGCGCACGCTCTCGTTCACCGCGGCTTCCGCGGTCGGCTGCTCAAAGCCTTCCTTGAGGATGCCGATCTTCATGCCCTTTACACCCTGGCCGAGCGCCTTGGTGTACTCCTCGACCTTGGGCGCTTTGATGCGCGGGTCATAGCCGTCGTCGCCGGCGAGCACCTCGAGCAGCAGCGCGTTATCGGCAACGGTCGCCGTCATCGGGCCGGTGTGATCGACGAAGATCTCGATCGGCATGATGCCGGTGTAGGGCACGAGGCCCCAGGTCGGCTTCATGCCGTAGGTGCCGCAGAACGAGGACGGCATGCGGATCGAGCCGCCCTGGTCGCCGCCGATCGCCATGTCGACCTCGCCGAGCGCGACGACGACGCCGCTGCCCGAGGACGAGCCGCCGGCCGAATAGCCCATCTTGTGCGGATTGTGCACCGCGCCGACCGCGCCGGTATGGCTGCCGCCGGACATGCAGAAGGATTCACAATGCACCTTGCCGGCGATCTCGGCGCCGGCATCGAGCATGCGCGTGACGATGGTGGCGTCGAAATCGGGAACGTAGCCTTCCAGCGTCGCCGAGCCGTTCATCATGGGAACGCCGGCGAGCATGATGTTGTCTTTCAGCGCGACGGTCTTGCCCTTGAGCTTGCCGCTGGCGGCGCCCTTCACCGTGGACTTGCGATACCAGGCGTTGCGCGGGTTCTCCTCGGGCGAAGGCCGATAGCCCGGCGTGCGCGGATATTTCACGTCCGGCACTTCGTCCGGCATTGCGCCGACGAGATTGTAGGCTTCGATCGAGCCCTGCATCAGGCCGCGGAACGAGGCGACGTCGTCGTCGGTCAGCGCGAGGCCGCACTGCTCGGCGACGCTGCGAAGTTGGGCGGGCGTTGGAAGGACAACTGTCACGGCGCTCTCCTTGAGGCTTCTTGATMCCTGGCTTTGATGGAGGCCGCTCGCTCGCGCTTGCACAGCGCGGGCCAATCGGCTTCGCCTCGATATTACAGACGGAAATATTTTCCTTTTCAAGTATTATTTCGAAAATCCGCCGCGACAGACGAGCGACCGATGTCAGAGCGTCTTGATGAGCTTGAAGTCGAGACCGTCCGCCTCGGCGAGATACATCGGCATCTCGGCGCGGCCATCGCGGATGGTGACGGGTCCGCGGCCCGCCGAATAGACGGTGTTGCGCGCCGCCTTCAGCAGCGGATGCAAGGCGAGGGAGCCGGCACGGTTGGCCACGGACTCCAGGAACCGCAGCCCCTCGTAATTCGACTGGCCGACGGAACCGACGGGCGGCGCGTGCGGGCCGAACATGGCCTGATAGCCGCCGAGGAACTCGTCATTGGCGCGCGAGGCCATGCAGTTGAAATAGCCGGAGGCGCAGAACAAATTCTCGGTGTTGTCGGCGCCGATTCCGAGCAGCACAGTCTCGTCCATCGCACCCGCGAGCCGCAGCGTGGAGGTGGCGAGGCCAGCCTCGGCAAAGGCGCGGTTGAAGGTGATGCTGTCGGTGCCGATCAGCGAGATCAGCACCACGTCAGGCTTGGCGGCGCGGATGCGCGCCAGATGCGGCTCGTGATTGTCCTCGCCGACGGGGACGAACTCCTCGCCGACGACCTGGCCGCCGGCTTCCTTGATGTAGCGCTTGACCGCGCGATGCGATTGCCAGGGCCAGACGTAATCGCTGCCGATCAGGTACCAGCGAGTCGCCTTCTTGACGTCCGCCAGCCAGTGGATCGACGGCCGGCTCTGCCAGCGCGGCGTCTCGCCGATCGCCATCACGCCCGGCGTGCGCTCGCCGCCCTCATAGACCGGCGTATAGATGTAGGGGATGCGGTTGCCGGTGACCTTGCGCAGYGCGACGCGGACGGCGCTGATATGCGACCCCATGATGAGGTCGACCTCGTCGAAGGCGATCGCCTGCTCGGCGCGCTGCACCACCTCGTCGATCGGGCCGCCAGAATCGTAGATCGACAGCTCCAGCTCGCGGCCCAAAATGCCGCCGCGCTTGTTGATCTCGGCGACCGCCAGCATCGCGCTGTTGGTGGAGGTCGGGCCCCAGATCCCGGGCGAGCCGGTGAAGGTGAGGAAATTGCCGATGCGCAGCTTGTTGCGTGCGCCGCGGCGCTTCATGAAATGCGCGTCAACCGGAGACAGGTCGAAGTCGGCCGCCGACGACGACAGATTCCTGAACAGCAAAGACGGCGGCAACGCCGGGCCGCCGTGAGCCGGGAAGTTTACCGTCGCGCGCACGCCAACTCCTGTCTGGCACCAGACCTGAAAGCACATTGAGCAGGCGGCCGCGGCTTCCGCCCTTTTGTTGGGCAATGATCCTATTTTGAAAATATTGAATATTCAAGAATTGAAGTGCATATAGATGCAGCATTGATTGCAAGACATTCACTCATTTGGGTCAAGACGAAGTCTTAGCCGTGGCAAAACCGTCGAAAGAAAACTCCCCGATCACCGAACACCTCGCCTACCTGCTCGCGCAGRCCAACCGGGAGATCAACCGGCAGCTGGAACTGCGCTTGAGCAAGGAAGGTGTTCCCGTCGAGCAATGGCGCATCCTGAAGGTCCTGTCGGACGGCAACGGCCATTCGATGGGCGAGCTTGCGGACGCCGTGCTGCTCAACCATCCGACGCTGACCAAGATGATCGACCGCATGGTCTCCGACACGCTGGTCTATCGCGTGCAGGATCCGAACGACCGCCGCAAGGTCCTGATGTTCATCTCCGACCGCGGCAAGGTGCTGTGCAAGAAGCTCAACTCGCTCGCGGTCGACCAGGAGGAGCACATCCTGGAGAGCTACGGCGACAAGTCGACGAGCGAATTGAAGCGGCTGCTGGAGAGCTTGATCGACAGCTCGAATTGAGTCGGCGCGCAATTCAATTCCATCGTCGTCCTGGACAAGCGCAGCTCCCGACAACGCGCAGCGTTGTCTCGAGCGGAGCGCAGATCCAGGACCCATTACCCCAAGAGCAGGCTTGACGAAGACTCGTGGTTGCCGGCGTCGCGCCGCGACTTCTCCCTGGGGTAATGGGTCCTGGCTTTCGCCAGGACGACGATGTGGGACTAGTTGAGCGCTACATACTCAACCGTCATCGCCCGCGCAGGCGGGCGATCCAGTATTCCAGA
>NZ_JBFUES010000162.1:0-10208 GCF_056403875.1 Bradyrhizobium sp. P2_E8 | reverse complement strand
GAGGTTGCCAGCGCCTCCCAGGAGGCCTCGGCCAACGTGCAGGCGGTTGCGTCCGCGACCGAAGAACTCTCCTCCTCTGTCGGCGAGATTGCCCGCCAGGTGCAGGAATCCGCCCGCATCGCCAGCGAGGCTGTGGGGCAGGCGAGCAGGACCAACGACCGGGTCGGCGAGCTCTCCAAGGCGGCGGCGCGCATCGGCGACGTGGTCGAGCTGATCAGCACCATCGCCGGCCAGACCAATCTGCTGGCGCTGAACGCCACCATCGAGGCGGCGCGCGCGGGCGAGGCCGGCCGCGGCTTTGCCGTGGTTGCCTCCGAGGTCAAGGCGCTGGCCGAGCAGACCGCGAAGGCCACCGGCGAGATCGGTCAGCAGATTTCCAACATCCAGGCCGCCACCGAGCAATCCGTTGGCGCCATCAGGGAGATCAGCGGCACCATCGAGCGGCTGTCGGAGATCTCCTCGACGGTCGCGGCTGCCGTTGAACAGCAGGGCGCGGCGACGCAGGAAATCTCCCGCAACGTCCAGCAGGCGGCCCACGGCACCCAGCGCGTCTCSACCAATATCGGCGACGTGCAGCGCGGCGCTTCCGAGACCGGTTCGGCCTCCTCGCAGGTGCTCTCCGCGGCGCGCTCGCTGTCTTCAGACAGCAACCGGCTGAAGCAGGAGGTCGCCAAATTCCTGAACTCGGTCCACGCCGCCTGACCGGCGCGGACGTCTCAAAAGCAAAGGTCCACGCGCATGCGCGTGGACCCGGGTTGAGGGCGTAAGGCGATCAGGCGACCTTGGTCGTCATGTGCTTGAACATGTTGCCTCTCGCCTCGTCGTCCATCTCGGTCTTGAAGGTGAACTTGTCCTTCAGCGCGATCGCGCGCGCGGCCGCGGGGCGCGCCGAGATCTCGTCCACCAGCCGCTTCACGTTCGGGTATCGCGCAAAGGCGTCGTCGCCGAGCTTGAACGGCACCATCCGCGCCCAGCCCCACAGCGCCATGTCGACGATCGAATAGCTGTTGCCGACCATGTAGCGGCGGCCTTTGAGGTGGCCGTCGAGAATCTTGTAGTGGCGATCGGTCTCGTACTGATAGCGGTTATTGGCGTAGTCGTGGTTCTGGTCCTTCGGCGCAAAATGCTTGAAGTGCACGGCCTGGCCCGAATACGGGCCGACGCCGGTGGCGATGAACATCAGCCATGACAGCGTCTCGCCGCGCAACGAGGCGGCGGGCAGGAATTTTCCGGTCTTCTCGGCGAGATAGAGCAGGATGGCGTTCGAGTCGAACACGATCGTGCCGCCATCGTCGATCGCCGGCACCTTGCCGTTCGGATTGATCTCGAGGAATTCCGGCGTGAACTGCTCGCCCTTGCGCGTGTCGATCTTCACCGGCTCGAAGGGCAGGCCGCACTCTTCGAGATAAAGCGCGACCTTGGTCGGGTTCGGCGAACCGTTGAAATAGAATTTGAGCATCACACATCTTCCCAGTGTTTCTTGCCGAGAGCGAACGCAGCATCATTGCCGCGGGACCGGCCTCTCTTGCCTGAAGCTCGTCGGGGAGGGCAACCGGAGAGTTTGCCGGGCGGTATCTGCGCCCCGCGCAGATCAGCCGGCGTAACAAAGGCCGATCGCCGCCGTAATAATCATCCCGGCGCCGACGGCTTCCAGCCGCAGCCCGAGCCGCGCGGCAAGATGCATGTCGGAGGCCCGCGCCGATCGCTCCGATCCCCGCGAATAGCCATGCACGATGACGTCGTGATTGAAATTGTCGTGCGCCTCGTTGCTGCTGGCGAGCCCGACGCAGATCACGAGCACGCCGAACAGGGCGAGGCCGAAAAATCCCAGCAGCGCGATCAGGAACATCGGAAACATGCCGACCAGGAAGATCGGCAGCAGCGGCACCAGCAGCAAGGTCTCGGACTGTCGTCGCATGGGGCCCACCGGTCAGGACGGGGCTGATCGGACGAATCTAGTCCTGGTGGCGGCGGCTTTCAACCACCCCCTCGTCATTCCGGGGCGCGCCTCTTGGCGCGAGCCCGGAATCCATTGGGCGGCGTGTGCTCTGGTTCGATGGATTCCGGGTTCTCGCTTCGCGAGCCCCGGAATGACGACGGAGAGGATTTTACTCCGCTCCCATGCCCGCGCGGATCTCGGCGCGGAGCTCGTCGATCAGCTTGAGACCCTTCTTGGTCTCGACGTGCCAGAAGGTCCAGCCGTTGCAAGCCTGCGCGCCTTGCGCCACGGCGCCGATGCGGTGGATCGAGCCGACCTTGTCGCCCAGCATGATGGCGCCGTCGGCGCGAACCAGTGCGCCGAGCTTCTTCTTGGCGTCGAACAGCTTCGTGCCGGGCATGATCATGCCGCGCTCGATCAGCTCGGAGAACGCCACCCGCGGCGCCTCGCGCGCGGTCATGAACGGGGCGAGGCTTTGCTCAGGCAGCGGCTCGACCGCGGCGATGCGGGCTTCCGCCGCCTTGGCGTAAGTCTTGTCGCGCTCGAAGCCGATATAGGAGCGGCCGAGACGTTTTGCGACGGCGCCGGTGGTGCCGGTGCCGTTGAAGGGGTCGATCACGAGGTCGCCGGGTTTTGACGACGACAGCAGCACACGCGCGAGCAGGCCTTCCGGTTTCTGCGTCGGGTGCACTTTCTTGCCGTCGGCGCCCTTGAGGCGCTCCTCGCCGGTGCAGAGCGGGATCAGCCAGTCGGAACGTGCCTGCACGTCCTCGTTCGCGGCCTTCAGCGCTTCGTAGTTGAACGTGTAGCCCTTGGCCTTCTCGTCGCGCGCGGCCCAGATCATGGTCTCGTGCGCGTTGGTGAAGCGGCGGCCGCGGAAGTTCGGCATCGGGTTGGTCTTGCGCCAGACGATGTCGTTCAGGAGCCAGAAGCCGAGGTCCTGCATGATCGCGCCGACGCGGAAGATGTTGTGATAGGAGCCGATCACCCAGATCGTCGCCGACGGCTTCATCGCGCGGCGGGCGGCAAGCAGCCAGGCGCGGGTGAAATCGTCATAGGCGGAGAATGAATCGAACTTGTCCCAGTCGTCGTTGACGGCATCGACATGGGATTCGTCGGGGCGCTTGAGATCGCCCTTGAGCTGGAGATTGTACGGCGGATCTGCGAACACCAGATCGACCGAACCAGCCTGAAGCTTCGACATCTCGGCGACGCAATCACCGAGGATGATGCGATGCGACGAAGACTCAAAATTTGTGCGGGGCGCCCTTGCAGACGCCCCGCGACGCGACACTACCATGACTCAAGAACTCTGACTCAGGCGACGCTGTCGGCGACGCGGGACCAAACAACCGACTGACCGTTACATTGAAGGCGCAAAGTAAAAATCGACTTAATCCGCCGCTTTCGTGTGCAGGCCTCGCATCGCGCGTCGTGCGTGGTTCGCTATTCGCATTCGCCGAGTTTTACAGTGTATTTCGCGCTTCTTCGCGTTGCGGGAGCAGCCGGAGCTGCAAAACGACTCCAAATTTCTCTCGGAAAAAAATGCACGCCCCCCGGAAAAAATTGCTGGCATCGGCACGCTGTCGCACTAGGCAATAATTGCCGAGCGGGATATTGATTAACACAATGGAAATTCTAAGTGTCTGGCACGTTGAGCTTTTGCGCCTCTGCGCCCAAATCTTTTACGCCTAAGTTCCTTGGGCCCAAGTCTTGAGCCCAAGTCTTGGGCCGAAGTCTTGGGCCCATGTGATGCCAGCAAGGACTGAGGGAAGCCACCATGCGCTACGATGATTTCCGCCGCAGCGACGACATCGAGGATCGTCGCGACGATGGTGGTGGCGGCGGYGGTGGAGGAGGCGGGTTCGGCCTGCCCATGGGCGGCGGCGGGCTCGGTATCGGCACCATCATCGTGCTCGGCCTGATCGGCTATGCCTTCGGCATCGATCCGCGCATCCTGATCGGCGGCGCCGAGATCCTCACCGGCGGCGGCCAGGCGCCGAGCTACCAGACCGATCGCCAGTCGACGTCGGCCAAGCGCGGCGCGCCGACCGACGAGATGGGCAGCATGATCTCCGGCATCCTCGGCGAGATCGACGACCGCTGGAGCGAGATCTTCCAGGCCAGCGGCCAGTCCTACACCGGTCCGAAGATCGTGCTGTTCCGCAACGCCACCAATGGCGGCCGCTGCGGCATGGCGCAGTCGGCGATGGGACCGTTCTACTGTCCGCCGGATCGCACCATCTTCCTCGACACCGGCTTCTTCCGCGAGGTCGAGACGCGCTTCCGCGGCTGCTCCGGCAAGTCGGCTTGCAATTTCACCACCGCCTACATCATCGCGCATGAAGCTGGCCATCACATCCAGAACCTGCTCGGCATCATTCCACGCGTGACGCGGCTTCAGCAGCAGGCCGGCAGCAAGGCCGAGGCCAACGCGCTCCAGGTGAAGGTGGAGTTGCAGGCGGACTGCCTGTCCGGTGTCTGGGTCAACCGCGAGGCGAAGAAGCGTCCGAACTTCCTGGAAGCCGGCGATATCGACGCCGCGCTGACCACGGCCAGCGCGATCGGCGACGACACGCTGCAGCGCCAGGCCACGGGACGCGTCATGCCCGATTCCTTTACCCATGGCTCCGCCGCGCAGCGCAAGCAATGGTTCATGACCGGCTACCAGCAGGGCACGGTGCAGGCCTGCAACACGTTCGGCGGCGGGTCGTAGTACACTGGACTTCGTGCCCCGGACGTAGCGCAGCGCTTCTTCAGCGGTGCGCTGCAGAGCCGGGGCCCACAATGCCGGTCTCCCAAGCCTCTGACATGGGTCCCGGCTCTGCGGAGCAGCGCTGGCGCTGCGCCGCGTCCGGGACACGTGAGGAAAAAGAGTAATGGCCTCCATCGACGAAGCAAAACAGTTCATTCCGCTGAACATCGCGGTGCTGACCGTCTCCGACACGCGCGCRCTCGCCGACGACAAGTCCGGCCAGACGCTCGCCGACCGCCTCACCGGCGCGGGCCATCATCTTGCGGCGCGCGAGATCGTTACCGACGACGTCGAGGCTATCCGCGCCGTCATCCGCAGCTGGATTGCGGATGCCGGCGTCGACGTCGTCATCACAACCGGCGGCACCGGCTTCACCGGGCGCGACGTCACGCCCGAGGCGATCGAGCCCTTGTTCGAGAAGCGCATGGACGGTTTCTCGATCGCATTCCACATGCTGAGCCACGCCAAGATCGGCACCTCGACGATCCAGAGCCGCGCCACCGCGGGCGTTGCCGGCGCGACCTACATCTTCTGCCTGCCGGGGTCGCCCGGCGCCTGCCGCGACGGCTGGGACGGCATTCTCGCCGCCCAGCTCGACTACCGCACGCGCCCCTGCAATTTCGTCGAGATCATGCCGCGCCTCGACGAGCATCTGCGCCGGCCGAAGGCGCAGGGCGCGACGGCGTAGCTTTATCTTTCTTCTCCCCTCATGTCCGCCGAAGCCTTGGCGAAGGCGGATGTGGGAGAAGGTGGCGCGAAGCGCCGGATGGGGGCTTGTCTCCACGCGCACAAAGGGGCGAGGGCACAATCATGCGCATCGCGCCCGCAGCGAAATCAGAGATCCAGCTCCYAGGTCTCGCCCACCAGATCTGCACCGAAGCTGTGGTGCTTCTCTTCCTTCACGAGCTTGAAGCCCGCATTTTGATAGATGCCGCGCGCGGCGAGCAGGATGCTCTGCGTCCACAGCGTCATCTTGCTGTAACCCCTCTCGCGTGCGCCCTGGATGCACTGCTCGACCAGTGCGCGGCCGACACCGAGCCCCCGCGCCTTCTTCTCCACCTGCAACAGGCGCAGCTTGGCGATCGCGTCCGTGGCCTTGACCAGAAAGATCGAGCCGACCGGCTCGCCACCCACTTCCGCGATCCAGCAGTGCTCGCGCGCGGCGTCGTAGTTCTTGATGAACTGTGCGCAGATCTCGGCGACCAGTGCCTCGTAGCTGATGTCCCAGTTGTAGTCCGCGGCATAGGCGGCGGCTTGCCTGGAAATGACCCAGCCCATGTCGCCGACGCGATGGCTGCGCAGCATGAAGGCCGCAGGCTGGCTTCGACGTGGATCCAGCACGGCCTCGATGGTCGCCATGGCCTGCGTGAGCCGCGTTGCATCACCGGCTGAAAGCTGAGCCAGCATCGCGGCGACCTCATTTTGCGAGCTCAGGTTCAGCTTGGCGAAGGTCTGGCGGCCCTTGGCGGTGAGGCTGAGCTGGTATTGCCTGCGATCTGCGGGCAGGGGCCTTCGCGTGATCAGCCCCTTTTCGTCGAAGCTCTGGACGATGCGGCTGAGATAGCCGGGGTCGAGACCAAGCTCGATTCCGATCTCTTTCGCCGCCAGATCGTCGCGGTGCGCGAGTTCATAGAGCACCCGAGCCTCGCTGAGGGAAAACGGGCTTTGTCCAAGGTGCTGGTCGAGCACGCCGAGCTTGCGGGTATAGAAGCGGTTGAAGGCGCGGACCGCCGTGATGTGGTCGTCTGTCCCGTCAAATGGCATGGGTCACCTCGATACTTGCCATTGTCAAATAATTATTTGACGTTGGCAAGTATTTGGTGGCGTCAGCCGACCATGACGATCCGGCTGCGCAGCATGGTCCGGGACGAGCGGCCGAGCCGCCGGAGGAGCCGCGCCTCGGAGCGGCGGGCCTGGGGCGGGTAGCCGCCGATCCGGTCGTAATGGTCGCGCGCGATCAAGAGTCCCTGATCGCCGAGCGGGCCGACCAGCTTGCGGGCCACGGCGCGGAGCACGTCGCGGAATCCGGTATCGGTGTAGGGCGAGCGGGCATAGCGGAACACCGCCGCCCGGTCCCGGCCGCTGCTCGCGACGGCCTGGATGAACTGGGTGGTCTCATCGATCCAGCCGGTTTCCAGCACGGCGCCTGCGGGCAGGAACATCAGCCAGGGCGAGCGGGCCTGGAGCGCGCCGGCGGCGAGCGCCGCGCCCTGCGAGGATCCCTCGTAGCCGATGAAACGGCAACCGGCGACGTCGGCCACGCGCTCGATGACGCCGTTGCGGGTGCCGTCGACCAGGAGCACTTCGCGGATGATGCCCGCGGCGGCACCGGGGACCAGCGCGGCCAGAGTTGCAACCGCCGTCTGCTCGACGCCCTCGGTCGGAATGATGACGCTCAGCATGATTGAGGCTTCGATGTCCGCACTTCGGGAGAAGCGTAACTTGTTATGATGTTGTCATAAACACGCKGCAATGCCGAGTGCAACTTTTCGGCGGGGCTTAGCTGTTCGATGGTAAACTGCCGGAGCTAAACTGACAGCGCCATCGCATCCAAAGATGTTCCGCGCGAGGTGGCAATATTGCCGAATATTTCAGCGCAATTTCGCCTTGACCGTATTAATCCGGAGCGGGACGACGCCCGGGAACGGGAAAAGCAGGCAATCCACGGTGCTGGAGAGAGCTTCGCATGACCGCCGATCAACTCGCCGTTAGCGCGCCGTCAACATCTCCCAGGCCGGCCGCCGCGCCGACCTTGCGGATCCGGGCGCTGATGCTGGGCGACCGCATCAATGCCTCGGGCCTCGAGCTCGGCGCGCTGGTGTCGTCGACGCCGGCCGCCTTCCGCGTCCATGCCGGCCTTGCCGTGATCTTCCGCTACGGTGTCGTGGTGCTGATCGGCCTTTTGCCTTCGGAGGAGAAGGTGCTGATCGACGGCCTGAAGCCGCGTGTGATCGGCGAGTTCAGCCCCTATGAGGAGGAGACCGCGCAGGCGCAGCTCTGCAACGACGAGAACGCCGAGGCGATCCAGCCGGGCGGGCCGATCTGCCTCGCCAAATTCTCCGATGACCGGTTGCTTCTGGTCGCCGACGCGCTCGCCAAGAGCACGTCGCTGGCGCGCGACGAACGGCGTGTCGCCGCGGTGTTCGACGTCATCGAGCCGTTCGCGCGCGAGCTCGCCGAGCGCGGCCGCACGCCGCGCCGGCGCAGGGCCATTCTGCAACTGATCGGCAACGCGCTGCTGGTGCAGCAGCGCGTTGCGGGCCGCGTCGCCGTTGCCGAGAAGCCCGATGTGCTCTGGGAGAAGCCCGAGCTCGACCGCCTCTATGCCCGCCTCGAAGACGAGTACGAATTGAAGGAGCGCCTGGACACGCTCGAGCGCAAGCTCACCGCCGTGTCCGAGACCGCCAACGCGCTGACCGACATCATCGACACCCAGCGCTCGCTCCGCCTCGAGATCGCGGTGGTGGTGCTGATCCTGATCGAAGTCGCGATCGGGTGTATCCAGATATGGTCGGGGACGCATTGAGCTCTTTGGTCGCCGCACACGCTTCTTTGGCGATACGTCCTCGGCCTGCATGGTTCGAGACGCGCCGCAAGGAGGCGCTCCTCACCATGAGGGTCTAGGATCTCGCTGCGCAGCAGGACCTCATCCTGAGGAGCCCGCCAACAGCGGGCGTCTCGAAGGATGGCCACGGCAAGACTGCCTGCATGCGATGGTCTAGCCGCAGCACCTCCGCGCAATGCCGCGCGATCGCTAGTTCCTCATTCGTTGGGATGACGAACACCTCGACGGGACTATCGCCGTCGCCGATGCGCTCGCGTCCCTCATCATTCGCGACGGCATCGATGCGCACGCCGAGCCAGGCGAGGCGCTCGCCGATCGCGCTGCGGATCTCCTTCGCATGCTCGCCGATGCCGCCGGTGAAGACCAGGCAGTCCAGTCCGCCGAGCGTGGTCGCCATCATCGCGATCTCCTGCGCCGCACGGAAGACGAAGAGGTCGACTGCTTCCCGTGCTGCAGCCTCGCGGCTTGCGAGCAGCGTGCGCATGTCCGCGGAGAGGCCGGAAACGCCGAGCAGGCCTGACTCGTGATAGAGCAGGTGCTGGATATCCTCGACGGACATTCTCTCGTGCAGTTGCAGATAGAGCAGCACGCCGGGGTCGATCGTGCCGCTTCGCGTGCCCATCACGAGGCCGTCGAGCGGCGTCAGTCCCATCGTGGTGTCGACGCTGCGGCCGTTGCGGAGTGCGCAGAGGCTTGCGCCATTGCCGAGATGCGCGATGACGGTGCGCTTGGCGACCAGCTGCGGCGCGATTCCGGCGAGGCGGCCCGCGACATATTCGAACGACAGCCCGTGAAAGCCGTAGCGCCGGATGCCCTGCTGTTCATAGCGTCTCGGAATCGCGAATCGGCTCGCAGGCGGTGCAAGTCCGTGATGGAAGGCGGTGTCGAAGCAAGCGATCTGGGTCAGCGCGGGGCGGATCGCGGAGAGGGTGCGGATCGGCGCGAGGCAGCGCGGCTGGTGCAGCGGGGCCAGCGGCGTCAGCGCCTCCAGCTTCGCGTAGACATCGTCAGTCAATTCGACCGGACCTGAATGATCCGGCCCGCCGTGGACGATGCGGTGGCCGGCCGCGCGCAAGCTGTCTTGTCCGAACCTGTCGTCGATGAAGGCGAGCACGTCGGCGAACAGATGGCCGCCATCGGCATCGGTCTCGTCCCGCCGCTTCTCGAACAGATCTTCGCCCGCAGCGCCTTTCACGACGAGCCGGGGCTTGGCCTCGTGCTCGTCGAGCAGGCCCTTGCAGAGCAGCGCAGGCTCGGCCGCCGAGATCTCGAACAGGCCGAACTTGATGCTCGACGAGCCCGAGTTGAGGACGAGAACCGCCTCTAGCGCCGGCATGGCCTCAGCCCGGCTTGCCCGGCCAGACCCAGTCGCGGATCTCGGGCATGTCCTCGCCGTGCTCGCGCACGTAACGTGAGTGTTCGATGAGCTTGTCGCGGAGCTGCTGCTTCACCTGCGCGGCCCTGGTCGCAAGACCCGGCACGCGTTCGATCGCCTCGATCGCGAGGTGGTAGCGGTCGAGCGCGTTGAGCACGACCATGTCGAACGGCGTCGTCGTGGTGCCTTCCTCGGCGAAGCCGCGCACATGCAGGCCGGCATGGTTGGTGCGGTTATAGGTCAGCCGGTGGATCAGGTGGGGATAGCCGTGATAGGCGAAGATCACCGGCTTGTCGCGCGTGAACAGGCCGTCGAAGTCGCGATGGGACAGGCCGTGCGGGTGCTGATCTTGCGGCTGCAGCGTCATCAGGTCGACGACGTTGACGACGCGGATCTTCAGATCCGGCAGCGCCTTGCGCAGGAGGTCGACGGCGGCAAGCGTCTCCAATGTCGGCACGTCGCCGGCACAGGCCATCACGAGATCGGGCTCACCGCCCGTGTCTTCCGTGCCCGCCCAGGTCCAGTCACGAGATCGGGCTCACCGCCCGTGTCTTCCGTGCCCGCCCAGGTCCAG
>NZ_JBFUES010000161.1:0-10244 GCF_056403875.1 Bradyrhizobium sp. P2_E8 | reverse complement strand
AAGCCGGCAATATGCTCTCCAAGCTCGTCCCTGATATCAAGAAGACCGCCGAGCTGGTCGAGGAGATCACCGCGGCCTGCCGCGAGCAGGACGTCGGTTCGGCCCAGATCAACCAGGCGATCCAGCAGCTCGACAAGGTCGGCCAGCAGAATGCCAGCGCCTCCGAACAGGTTTCCTCGACCTCCGAGGAACTCGCCTCGCAGGCCGAGCAGCTCCAGTCCACCATCGCTTATTTCCGCATCGAGCAGGGTGGAAAGGGTCAGGCGGCCGCACCGATCGACCGGGCGGTCAATCAGTTGCGCGCCAAGGCGGCCACCATGGCGGCCGTCGAGCGCCCGGCCAGGAAGCCGCTGGCCAGGCCGGCGCGTGCCATGAAGGTTGCGGGCGGCGGCGGCTTCGCTTTCGACATGAATGACGGCGAGGACGATCGGGACGCCGATTTCCAGCGCTAGGGCTCTTTGAGAGATCGGCTCCCACGGAGGCCGATCTGTCTTCAGTGATTGCGTGAAAGTGTGGGATTCAAGATGGCCCGGACGGCCCGAGATTCAGTGCAGGCGGCCATCGCGGACCGGGGCCGGCGACCATGATGCCCGCCGTGCAGGACATGGCCGTGCATCTGTCGGACCGCCACTTCCGGACCATCGCCGAATTGATCGAGGGCAAGGTCGGCATCAAGCTGCCGCAAGGCAAGCGGCTGATGCTGGAGGGGCGGCTGCACAAGCGCGTGCGCGCGCTGAACTTCTCCGACCTCAACGAATATGTCGACAACCTGTTCGGGGCGGAGCATTTCGACACCGAGCTCACCCATCTGATCGATGTGGTGACGACCAACAAGACCGACTTCTTCCGCGAGCCCCAGCACTTCACCTTCATGCGGGACGTCGCGATTCCGGCCCTGCTCAAATTGCATGGACGCAGGAACGCAAACCTGAAGATCTGGAGCTCGGCGAGCTCCACCGGCATGGAAGCCTACACGACCGCGATGGTGCTGGACGACATGACGCGGAACGGCTCGCGGTTTCAGTACCGCATCCTCGGGACCGACATCTCGACCGCGGTGCTGCGCCTCGCCAAGGCCGCGATCTACACCCGCGACGTGCTCGCGCCGGTGCCGGAGCCCTTCGTGAAACGATACTTCCTGTCGTCGCGGGACAGGTCGCGCGGCGAGGTGCGGGTGGTGCCGGAATTGCGGCGCATGACGCATTTCATGCGGATGAACCTCATGGATGCGTCCTATCCCGTCGATCGTGACGTCGACATCATCTTCTGCCGCAACGTCCTGATCTATTTCGAGCGCGAGACGCAGCGCAAGGTGATCGAGCAATTGTGCAGCCATCTGCGGCCCGGCGGCTATCTGCTGGTCGGGCATTCGGAATCGATGATTCACAGTGCCGTGCCGGGTTTGAAGCAAGTTCAGCYAACCATTTTCAAGGTCTAGCCGGAGCGCAACCAGAATGCCGAGGGAGAAAGTTCGCGTGCTGATCGTGGACGATTCGGCGTCGGTGCGCCAAATCCTTCAGACGATCCTCAATGACGATCCGGACATCGAGGTGATGGGGACCGCGTCCGATCCGTTCGCAGCTGCGCGCCGCCTCCAGAACGAGATCCCCGACGTCATGATCCTCGACATCGAGATGCCGCGCATGGACGGCATGACCTTCCTGCGCAAGATCATGGCGCAACGTCCGATCCCGGTGATCATCTGCTCCTCGCTGACCGAAGAAGGCTCTGACGTGATGTTCGAGGCGTTCGAGGCGGGCGCGGTCGACATCGTGCCGAAGCCGAAGATCGACACGCGGCAGGCGCTGCTCGAATGCTCCACGCGGCTGCGCGAGGCCGTGAAGTCGGCGGCGCGCGCCCGCGTGCGCCCGCGCGCCGAGCGCCGGGGGGTCGAGAAGAAGCTGACGGCCGACGCCATCATCCCGCCACCGGTGCAGGGCAGGATCCGGCCGACGACGGAGCGCATCGTGTGCATCGGCGCATCGACGGGCGGCACCGAAGCGCTCAACGACGTCCTCGAGATGCTGCCGCCGCACTGCCCACCCATTGTCATCGTCCAGCACATGCCGGCAGGTTTTACCGCGGCTTTTGCCAGGCGTCTCGACAGCGTCTGCCAGATCCGGGTCAAGGAGGCCGAGGACGGCGAGCCGGTGCTGCCGGGCTGGGCCTATATTGCCCCGGGCGCCCGTCACATGCTGCTCCAGCGCATCGGCCTGCGCTACCAGATCGCGATCAAGGACGGCCCGCCGGTGTCGCGGCATCGCCCGTCCGTCGACGTGCTGTTCCGCTCGGCGGCCCAGCACGCCGGCGCCAACGCGCTCGGCGTCATCATGACCGGCATGGGCGACGACGGCGCGCGCGGCATGCTGGAGATGCGTAAGCTCGGTGCCTCTACGCGGGCGCAGGACGAGGAAAGCTGTGTGGTGTTCGGCATGCCCAAGGAGGCCATCGCCCATGGCGGGGTCGAGAAGGTCGTGCCGCTGCACCATATTTCGCGCGAGATCATGCTCTGGTACCAGGCCGGACACGTTGCGGTGGCAGGTTGATTGCGATGCCCACCTTTCCGGCCACCACACTCACTGAAGCGACTGCGGCGATCGAGGACGTCTCGTCGCGCATCGAGGACGTCTTCGCGCGCGTCGGTCGGGAGCTCGGTCGTGGCCACCTCATCTTCAAAGAGCTGAACCAGGGCCTCGCGACGCTCTCCGAGGAGCTCTCCGGCGCCGAGATCGAGGGCGCTGCGACCGCGTTGCAGGAGATCGCCGCGCGGCTCAGCGAGCTGGCGCAAACCCTGCCAGCCGAGAGCGCCCTGCTTGCGACGATTGGCACGAGTACGGCGGAGGCGTCCTCGCTGCTCAAGCCGCTGTTCAAGCACATCGGGATGATCACCATTATCGCGCGCAGCGCGCGGATCGAGGCGGCCTCGCTCGACGGCGACCGTGAGGGCTTTCTCGCCTTCACGCAGGAAGCCTACGATCTCGGCAAGGCCGTGCAGCGCTCGATCGAGGGCTGCGCACGGGACCAGCAACGCCTGTCGGAAGCCGTTGCCACCGCCTCCGTTCGGCAGAAGGAGTTCGAGAGCCGCTACGGGAACCAGCTGGTCTCGGAGAGCGCCGAGCTCGCCGATGCCTATGGCGGATTGCGCGACCAGCGCAGCAAGAGCAGCCATGTCGCCGACCTCGCCAGCGCCAGTACCAGGAAGATCGCCGAGGCGGTCGGCAGCGCGATCATCTCCTTGCAGGCCGGCGACAGCACGCGCCAGCGCCTCGAGCATGTCTGTCACGGTCTCGGTCGTGCGTCAGGACCTTCTCCAAGCCTCGTTCCCGAACCGGTCACGAGCGATGACGGCGCACGCGCCATCTGCCTGTTGCAGGCGGCCCAGCTCAGGGACGCTCAGCGCGAGTTCGGCGGCGACATCGGTCAGATCGTTCGGGCGCTGACGGCTATCCTGCATGATGCCGGCAGCGTCGTCGGCAACGGCCGCACGCTGTTCGGTGGCGAGGATGGCGGCTCGTCGTCGTTCCTGACGCGCATCAAGCAGATACTGGCGC
The DNA here is from genome assembly GCF_056403875.1 of Bradyrhizobium sp. P2_E8. Classification (NCBI taxonomy): domain Bacteria; kingdom Pseudomonadati; phylum Pseudomonadota; class Alphaproteobacteria; order Hyphomicrobiales; family Nitrobacteraceae; genus Bradyrhizobium; species Bradyrhizobium sp. P2_E8. The sequence continues at coordinate 6,693 of NZ_JBFUES010000161.1, read as the reverse complement.
ATGCTTCGACCCTGATCGCCACCTGCGAGAGCGCCGGCCGTTCGGTCGATGACGCATTGGCCATTGTCGAGGATACGCTGGGGAAATTTCGCCAGGCGATCGCCGGGCTCGCCGATGCGACCGTCGACATCACCCTGATCGGGATGAATGCCGGCCTCAAGGCAAGCCATCTCGGCAGCCGCGGCAGCGCCTTCGTCGTGATCGCCAACGAGCTCAAGGCGACTGCCGACCAGGTTTCGGCGGGGGCGGCGCGCCTCCGGCCCGTGCTCGACGGCATCGAGCACTCGGCCAAGGCGCTGAAGGAGCTGCGCGTGCAGGGCGATCCCACGCAGCTTGCCAACCTCGAGCCGCAGATCCTCCAGGCGCTGCGCGAGGTCGAGGCCGGCAACGAACGGCTCGACAAGCTGATGAGCCGGCTCGTCGACGAGGGCGCGGAATTCGAAGGCCTGATGAATTCGGCGCAAGGCCTGATGAACAAGCTCGGCGAAAGCTCCGCGACTTTGCCTGCGGTGGCCGCGCGCCTCGAGACTGTGAGTGCGGTCGCCCGGCGACCGCAACCAATTGCGCAGGACGAGGCCATGCTCGACGATCTCTTCGCGCGCTACACGATGGAGCGCGAGCGGGACGTCCACCGGGAGTTCCTGCAAACACTCGGGCTTGCGTCGATCACCGCCACGCGGCGCGTCGAGGCGGTCGAGACCGCCGATGACGGCATAGAATTGTTTTGATGTCGGCGCCGGTGTCGCCTCGCGCGCCGGCGGCAATTCGATGGATTGGGTTTTCGGGGTGTTAACCCTGCCGAAAGCGCCGATGGTTTGGTCATTGTCGCGCCCCAGAGTTCGTCGCAAATACCTGTCAAATTTCACGTCGAGAAATGTCGCATGTTGAGAGACGGCAAATACGCTGCCTGGTTCAGGACCCCGCGCGGCCAGGGCACCGGCGTCGTGGATCTGACTGAGGGCCGGATCTCGGGCAGCGACAGCTTTTTCACCTATGGCGGCTCTTATCGTGTCGATGAGAAGCACTTCTCGGCCGTCTTGATCGTGAACCGGTACGCGGATGGTCCGCCGAGCGTGTTCGGGCCGGACGAGGTCGAGGTCGATCTTGCGGGGGTGTGCAGTGGCTTGGTCGCGACCTGCTCGGGCACGGCCAAGCAAGCGCCCGACGTCAAGTTCGAGGCGACGCTGATCTACAGCCAGGAAGACACGCCGGCCGCCGACGCGCGATGCGCGGTCGTGAAGCTCAATGCCGACAAATTGCCCAAGAGTCCCGACAGCCGCTCCCGGCCGCGCCATCCATTTGCGTCGCCCAAGGGTCCCGCAAAGGCTCCCGCGTCTTAGCTTTGCATTGACGCTGTTGTCGCGAAAACCCTTCGTCACCGCATTGCGGCAACCGTGCCTTTAGAGGTGAAATCTAGGTTGGGGCCCATAACAAAAGACGGACAGGGATATGCCTCAAATCTGGATGACATATGACGAACTCGCGACGCTCAACGGCTGCAGCGCGGCCGAAGCCCGGCTTCAGGCGCAGCAACTGTCGCTCGATCGCCGCAAGAGCCGCGACGGAAACACCCGCGTCAAGCTGAACCTCGCCTTGACGGGCCGGTTCTTCGAGACCATTCGCGAAGCCGAATTCGGTCTCGATGATGCGATCGCGGCGTTGCGTGAGACCCATCGGCAGATGTCGGGAGTTCTCGCGGCCGAGCAGGAGAGCGTCAGGCGCGGCGTGGCGTAAGTCAACCGCGCCCTCGGCCGTCGGCCGCGCTAGGACGGCGGCCTCGGCAGGAAAGCCAGGATGGTCTGGGCCAGAAGGACGCCGACGGTGCCGCCGGCGGCCTTTTGCAGCAGATCGATGAGCCGCGGATCACGATCCGGCGTCATCGCCTGCAAGACCTCGAGGCCGACGGCAACGGCCACCACGAACGCGCAAGCCAGTTTGAGGCGCCCCGGCAGCAGGAACGACAGCAGGAAGCCCAACAGGCCGTAGGCGCTGAAGCGCTCGATGACGACCACCCAGTAGGCCTCCGCATGGCCGATGAGCACAGGCCTCCCCGCGAGCCTCGCCAGCGTGGCATAGATGATGAGCGCGAGGCAGATTCCGGCGGCTGCGATGAGATGGTTGCGGCGCATGGCGCCAACATAACCGGTCGGTCCGCTGGTCGCTTTCGAAAGCCAAGAACATCGTTAAGGTTCATGAACCTTCGAGGGCATGAACCGAGGTTCACGAGCGAACGGCTGTGACGGCCCATTTCGGCGGTTGCGACGTCAAGCGTGGCGATGCAGTCGCGACTTCATGCAGGCCGCGCTGAGTTGGCTGGGGGTGCCGTCAACCCGCCGGCTCGCGGGTCTGGTGACCCACAATCTCACGGCCACGAACAGGATGTCGATGCCAAGCCAGATCGACAGCACGATCAGGAAAGAGCTTGCCATGACTCCACCTCCCGCATTCCTTTCGAGACCAATGCGGGGCGCGGTCGAGAGTTCCGCTTTTGCGGAGGGGGCAGCCGATCGCCCTGCCCAAATTCTCGTCATCGACGAGCCGGGCCAACCGGGTCAGGCACGAAGCCGCACGCCTGACCGCATGACGAAGTCGTTCGCAGGAAGCGGCGTTCAGCGCCGGTTGTAGGACCAGCCCTTGTCGACATCGGTCGGGTAGTGGGCCGCAAAGTACGGATTCTTGAGGCAGTTTCGCGCAGGATCATAGATCCAGTCCGCGCATTCGCGGTAATTCAGGAATCTGCAATCGAAGCCAAAGGCACACCATGGCGCGCCATTCGGAAATCCGAACCGCACGGGGACTTGCGCCGACGCCATCGAGGGCAGAGCCAGGAGCAAAGCTGCGGCCAGTGCGCGGGACAACATGATCCATTCCTCCAACAAACAATCGGGCGGATATCGAAGCCGGTCGATGATCAATCTTCTTCGCTCGACAGCTTAACATCCGGGCGCGGAGAGATCGAGTGTGCTGAAGGCGTTCGGGCTGCGTCGATCGGCGGCTTTCCGCTCACCGATCGATGGGGCAGGCGCGCACGTCCGTGAACTGTCGCGCACGGCCGGCGCGACGGAGCTAGCTCTTCTTGGTGCCCTTGGGTTTCAGCGTCAGGCCGAGACGCAAGGCCATGCGCTTGATCGCATCGGGCGAGCGACCGAGAAGCTTCGCCGCCTCTTCCAGCGAAGTCGAAGACTTGGCCAACTCCATCAGCCGGCGGTCTTCCTTGAACGACCAGGGCCTGCGCGCCATAACCGAATTCATCCTCTCGTCGACACAAAGACAAAGCCGCCAAGCGGACCCACGTTCGCTCGACGGCTTTGCTTGGGTGGGGCCGGGCTTGGGGCAGCCCGGTGCTGAAGATGGATATGCGAACCCTCGGCATTCGCAACAAACAACGCGGATTAAGCTAACCTCTCAACCTTACCGCGACGAAATCGGCGCGCGGCGCTCCGTAGTACCACGGTGTTTTTGTCAACCGCGGTTGGTCCGCGCGCTCGGACAGCCGCGATCGAGGATGTTCTGTCATCATGCCCGGCTGTCGCAGGACCTGCGGACGGCCTCGTCAAGTCCGATCTCGAATCCTCGCGGGGATGGCGGCGAGGCTCGCGTCGGATCTTGCCGGATCCACGGCGTCGCGGAGCATGGCCTCGCCGAGATCGCGGCCGGGCCGATCGGCGACGAAGCCGGCATGGCCGCTCCCGTTGTGCGGAGCCGGGTCGTCGCAGCGCTGCATCCACGACTGACGGGCCGCGCCGAGACCCGGAGACATCATCTTGCCGCGATCACTTGCCCGCGATTGCAGAATCGTCGTCGTGGCGGCCGCGTCGCGCGGGGCACGAAATCAATTTCAATTGAATCACCGCGCGATGTCGATCGCGATCGCTCCGAACGAGAATCGACCCAATCGCGACGACACGCATGCTGCAAGCAAATACCGACAAGCAGCATTGCGCTTCGCTCAGACGGCTCGTCACGAGATCGTCGAATTCGTTCGGCTATGTTCGCGCGAACGGCGACGAACAAATCAAACAATCAGAAGACCGAGATGCTTCAGAGAGCGCGAGCGGCACTTCCCCTCACGAAGATCAGAGAGCGGGCATTCGAAGGCGCATTTTTCAGCGTTGCGCTGATTGCGATGGCAGGCTGGGTGTACTTCATCACGCTGTTGCTGGTGCGATTGTTCCTCTGGTTCTTCAACTGAGCGCGCGGACCACTTCGCAAGCACGGTGCTGCCCAAAAAATCTCGGGCGTGACAAGAAAATCAGCGGCGTTCATCATGATCTCGACACAACTCGAAGACGAGACTGACGCTTCGTGTTGGCGGAAGCGTGGCGTGTATTCTGAGGAGTTACAACCGGGGTGGCGGCGCCGGCTCGTATCGCGGCAGGGGAGTGGATCATGACGGGAACGCGGGCAGAGGCCATCACCGGTTCGACCGACACCGCGCCGCGGCGCTATTTCGTCGATGCGGGTGGCCGGCGTGTCCTGATTGGCCTGACGCCCGAGGAGACGTTCGAGTTCGAGCGGCTCGACAGTGGGCAGGCGCCGGGCAGGGTGCAGGTGGCGTCCGAGGGCCGTGACGTGTGGCCGGATGCCGGTGAGCGGCGCCGGCTCGAACTCTACGAGAAGCACGAGGGCGCCTGGAGGGCCTGGATGGCGCAAAGCCGCACCGAACGGCGCGAAGGCTTCAATCTTTGTTAACCATCCCGGGCCCATTTTCTGGTCTGGCGCCTCGAACCGGAAAATGCGCGCATGTTTCAGCTCTTCCTGCGGGCCCGTACCCATAACTTCCTGAAAGACCGTTTCGGGGGAGAGCAGACGTTCCGTGCGCGCTCGCCCGAGCGCGACGCCGAAACCGATCGCACGCGCGTCGAAGCCATCATGACTGCGATCGAGGAGGCTCTGCACGCGGCGGAGCGGGAGCAGTCGGGCCTAAACCGCCGGGTGGAAGACGTGCTGGCGCGTGCGGCCGTGACCTTCGGCAACGGCGACGACGAATATCTCGAGCGCGAGGCGCTCGACAATCACCACCAGGATCTGTTCGACAAGGAGATCCTGAATGGCCAGCGCCGGCTCAAGGAGCTCGGCGCCTCGATCGCTCACTTCAAGTTCCTGAAGGCGGCCATGCTGAGCCGCTTTCCGGAATACAAGCCTCCGGCAAGCTCCACCAACTAAAGCTGCGGCGCGCGAGCGTAGGCCGCTAGATCGCCAGCATGCTGTTGCCCTGAATCGACAGCAGCGTCAGGTTTCCGGTGGCATAGGCGCCCGTGTCGATATTGGCGCGGTTTTCCAGCAACTCGGCCTGCTTTACCGGCGTGTGACCGTGCACGACGTATTTGCCGAAACGTCGCTTGCTCTGGAGGAACTCGTCCCTGATCCACAACAGGTCGGATTCGCGCTGCTCGGAGAGCGGAATGCCCGGGCGCACCCCGGCATGGACGAAGAAGAAATCGCCGCATGTGAATGTCGGCCGCAGCTGGCGCAGGAACGCGATGTGCTCCGGCGGCATCGCGGATGTGAGCTCGCGCACGAGATCGGACTGTTCGTCCTTGCTGAGGCCCGGCGCGGCCGACACGCCATACGACATCAGGGTCTGGAGTCCGCCGAACTGAAACCATTCGGTGGCGCGCGAGGGGTCCTCCAGCACCGAGGTGAAATAGGCCTCGTGATTGCCCTTGAGGAAGACCGTGTTGCGGCGGCGGCTGCGCCTGATCAGGAGGTCGAGGGTGTGGCGCGAGTCCGGTCCGCGATCGATGTAGTCGCCGAGGAAGACCTCGATCGCGCGATAGGGACGGCTGTTCGCCATGTCCGCATCGATGACGGCAAACATCTGTTCGAGCAGGTGCGCGCAGCCGTGGATGTCGCTGAGCGCATAGATGCGCACGCCGTTCGGTAGCTTCGGCCGGGGCGAATTTCGGGGCGCTGTCGTGGGCATGGGGCCCAACTCTTTCAGAGAGCTTCGCCCAGGATGTCAATATGCTATCGACGAAATCGAGGCGCCACGAGCTGCTTTTTTCCTGCCGCCCGCCGCCGAAGGCTGATCCAGAGCTCTGTGAACCGCCGATCCTTGCCGCTTCCAGGCCGACTAGCCGAAGCTACGGCTGTCGAACGATGGCGCGGCCTTGCCGCGATAGGCTGACGCTCGCGCGCGGACCAGAGCCGCGCCGCAGAAATAGCCGAACTGGAGCACCGCCGCAAAGACGAGAATCGTGACAACGGTGTGAGCCGAATCATGTCCCTGCCAGACCGCGCCCGCACCGAGGATCGCTGCACCGAGAACGATGGCGGGCGGCAGGATGAAGACTCGGAATCGGCCTCCCAGCAACGATCCGATCAGTAGACTGAAGACGACGACGGTACTCACGACACAACTCCTCGAATTGGTCACGAGTGTTAATGGCCGCGAGCTAATAACGGCTTAAGCGTCATGGTTGAACAGTCGTTCAAATGCGCGCGTCAAATTGCGCGAAAATGCCGCGATTTGATAGAAATCGCGGCGCAATGCCCGCTTAATTGTCACGTGTGTGACAGGACTTTGAGCATTTTTTTTGCTGCGACGCTGCGTTGCAGAAAATCGGTTTGATTTTTTCGGTGCACTGCCGCAATGTCGCTTTGTTTAGTTAAGATATACTACGGCGCACGTCGAAAAAAATTCGGATCGATTTACTCGCAAGTCATTGCGGGTGCGTGACGAGGCAGCGA
>NZ_JBFUES010000160.1:0-10275 GCF_056403875.1 Bradyrhizobium sp. P2_E8 | reverse complement strand
GACCGGGCGCGAGGTGCCGCACACCGTCAAGCCGCGCCGCGCCGGYGATCCCACCTATCTGGTCGCCGACCCCTCCGCCTCGCGCAAGGTCCTTAACTTCGTGCCGCGCCACTCCGACCTGCCGACGGTCATCCGCACCGCCTGGGCCTGGCACCAGAAGGCGCATCCGTTCAGGTCGCGTTAGGCAACCGTAACACCCGTACCTTGCCTGCCGTGCCTGCAAACGGCTAGAATGGCTGTTCGCCGCCGCCGTTGGCGCATCGCTGACGGCCGCATTCAGGCATCGCCGACGATGATGTCGGCATGCATGGCTCGGCCAATTTGGCGCGAGCCAGCTTTTTCCGAGCGTCAAGGCCACGATCAAATCCGCGCGTCGGCCTGTCGTCGGGCGCGGATTCCGGGAGTATCGACCGCATGCATCAGGCTGCACGCCTGGAGTTCGAGCGCGTGATGGATGAGTTCGTTCGCTGGCATGTCGTGCCCGAGGACGAGCGCTCGCCTGCGCCTGCCTGGTGGTGGGGGCCTGCCATGGCGGTGGTCGACGACCAGGAGCCGATGAGCACCGCATGGTGCTCAGAGCTCGGCTTGAACGAAGGCGCGAGCTTCGCCGACGGTGCGCGCACGATACTCGCGCTGTTCGTCGAGCAGACCTCGCTGACGGAACCGCAGGATTTTCCGAGCAAGGCCGAAGGCACGGATCACGAGGTCCGCGAATTGCACCCGCAGCCGTCAGACGACAGCGCGTTTCAGCCGTAGCGCCGCGGCTTCGGTGGCAACCGGATCCGGCTCGGGCTGGAGCGGCGGTGCGACCGGCAGGACCATCGGCCGCAGCAGCTCGGCCATCTGCCGCGCCGGCAGCGGCTTCGAGATCAGGAAGCCCTGCATCTCGTCGCAGCCATGGGTGCGCAGGAACGCCTCCTGCTCGGCGTTCTCGACGCCCTCGGCGACGACGGTCATGCCGAGCGCCTTGCCCATGCTGATGATCGCCTGCGCGATCGCCTGGTCTTCCGAATCCTGCGGCAGGTCACGCACAAAGGAGCGGTCGATCTTGATGGTGTCGATCGGGAAGTGCTTCATCAGCGACATCGACGAATAGCCGGTGCCGAAATCGTCGATGGCGAGGCGAATGCCGCGACTCTGGATGGCGTCGAGCACCTTGAGCGCGCGCCCGACATTGCGCATCATCATGCTCTCGGTGACCTCCAGCTGGAGCAGCACCGGCGACATGCCGGAGGCCGCCAGCGCCTCGTCGACATCCTGCAGCAGATGTTCGTCGGCGAACTGCCGCGGCGACAGGTTCACCGCCATCGACACCGGCAGCAGGCCGCGGCGCTGCCAGGCCATGGCCTGCGCACAGGCCTCTTTCACCACCCAGCGGCCGATCGGCACGATCAGCCCGGTTTCCTCCGCAGCGGAATGAATTGCGCCGGCGAGATGCTGCCGAGATCCGGGTGCGTCCAGCGCAGCAGCGCTTCCACGCCGGTGATCTGGCCGGTCTCCATGTCCACCTTGGGCTGGTAGTTCAGCGAAAACTGCTCGCGCTCCAGCGCGCGGCGCAGCGCGCTTTCGAGCGACAACCGCTCGATCGACTGCGTCTTCACTTCCTTGGAGAAGAAGCGGTAGCCGTTCTTGCCGTCCTCCTTGGCGAGATACATCGCCATGTCGGCGTTCTTGGTCAGCGTCTGCGCGTCGGAGCCGTTGGCCGGATACATCGCGATGCCGATCGAGGCTGTGGTGTGACATTCGTGGCCGGCCAGCTCCATGGGCTTGGCGAGTGCCGCGAGCAACCCGGTCGCGATCCGCTGGACGTCGTCGATCTCGCCGCACTGGTCGAGGATCACCACGAACTCGTCACCGCCAAGCCGCGCCACCACGTCGCTTGCCCGCAACGCGTTGCGGAGGCGGTCGGCGACCTCGAGCAGGAGCAGGTCGCCGGCCTCGTGGCCGAGCGAATCGTTGATGACCTTGAAGCGGTCGAGATCGATGAACAGCACCGCAAAGCGGTGGTCGTGGTGCTGCGCTGCGTCGATCGCCTTACGCAGCAGCCCGTTGAAGGTCTCGCGGTTCGGCAGGTTGGTCAGGCTGTCGTGCGAGGCGAGATACTCGATTCGCTCGTCCGCCTTGTTCTTCTCATCGGCGCGGTCGAAATTCTCCATCGCGAAGGAGACGTTGTCGGCGAGGCGCTGCAACAGCTCGACGAACTCGGCCGTGAAGGTGCCCGGCTCGGTCGACATGTAGATCATGACGCCGACGGCCTGATCGTGCGCGATGAGCGGAAACGCCGCGCCCGACCGTGCGCCGTCGCCGCGGACGACGGCATGGAAGACACGGACGCGATCGTCGTTGAGATAGTCGTTGCTGATGCAGGGCTGGCGCGTGCGGAATGCCGTGCCGCTCATTCCGCGCCCCTCGGGACGCTCGGGGTCGATGGAGAGGCGGATGTTGCGCGTGGTGTCGGCGGACGGCCCGGCCGCGGCCACGATCTCGAGCTGGTCGCTGTCGGCCCTGGCCAGCGCGATCGTCGTCGAGGTGAACTTGGCGCCGTTCGATGCCGCGAGGCAGACGAGGTCGAACAGCTCGGCGCGGGATTTCGCCCGCATGATCGCCTCGTTGGTCGCGCTCAGTGCCGCGAACATGCGCGTCAGGCGCTCCTTCTGCACTTCGGTGCGGGCCTTTTCCTCGGCCCGATCGAAATTGTCGAGCGCGAAGGAGACGTTTTCAGCCAGGCGTCCGAGCAGTTCGACCAGATCGGGCGTGAACGTATGCTCTTCCGGTGCGAGGAAAAGCAGAATGCCGATCGGCTCCTGGCCAGCCCGCATCAGCGGGAAGCTGGCAGCGGCCCGGGTTCCATCCTCGGTCGCCTTGGCGTGCCAGTGCGCCGATCGCGGGTCGTTCAGATAGTCGTTGATGACACTGGGCCGGCGGGTCCGCACCGAGATTCCGATGATGCCCTGGCCCTCGGGATGATCGGCGGAAACAACGCAGGTACGTCCGACCATTCGGCTCTGCAGTCGTCCCTTCCCCGCGACGACGCGAACGAGCTCACGCTTTTCGTCCATGATGCCTATCGTCGCCGAGGCGAACACGTCGCCCAGCACGGCCGCCTGGCACGCGACCTCGAACAGTTCCTCCCGCGTCTTGGCGCGCATGATGGCTTCGTTGGTCGCGCTCAGCGCCTCGAACATGCCGCTCAGGCGGCTCCGCTGCTTGTCGGCCCGCGCCTTCTCCTCCGCGCGATCGAAATTTTCCAGCGCGAAAGCGACGTTCGCCTGCAATCGCTCGAGCAGCTCGACGAATTCGGGAGTGAACGTGTCGCGCTCCGCGGCATTGAAGAGGAAGACCCCGTCGACCCGGTTGCCGTTCAGCAACGGCAAGGCAGCAGAAGAATGGATGCCGGCGCGACGTGCGCTTTCATGCCATGGCTTGATGCGATCGTCCGCCAGGACGTCGTTGCTGACATGGGTCTGGCAGGTTCGGAGGGCCGTTCCGGTCACCCCTCGCCCTTCCGGTACCTTGTCGGACGTGGCGAAGGTGTAGCGGCGTAAATCATCCGCATGCGGTCCATAACTCGACGCGACACGGAGCAGTTCAGCCTCATGATCGGCCACGAAGATCGTGGTCGAGACGAACTTCGCGCCATGCACGGTCGCCTCGCAGACGAGGTCGAACAGCTCCGATCGCGATCGCGCGCGCAGGATCGCCTCGTTGGTGGCGCTGAGCGCCGCATACATGCGCGCCAGGCGCTCTTCCTCCGCCGCGATCCTGGCCTTGTCGGCCTCCCGGCCGAAATTCTCGATCGCGAACGAGACGTTCTCCGCCATGCGCAGCAGCAGCGCGACGACTTCCTCGTCCTTGGCCCATGACCTGCCGACGAAGGACAGGAGCACGCCGACGCTCTCGCCGTGCTTGATCAGCGGCGCGACCACGCAGGCGGCGACGCCGGTGTTGACGTTGGCCTGCTCCCACGGCGTTCCCCGGGTACGGCTGGCAAGATCGTCCTCGACGATGGCTTTCTGCGTCCGGAACACCTCGCCGGAGATGCCCTTGCCGTAGGGATTTTCCGGATCGATCGAATAGCGCGCCTGGGTGACCAGTTCGAGGTTCTGGCCGGTGGAGGCCACCGGCCTCATCCAATGAGAATCCGGGTCGCGGAGCAGGACGATGGTCGCAAGCGACTTGCCGCCATGCACGGAGGCGTCACACACGAGCTGGTAGAGCTCCTGCTCGGTCTTGGCGCGGAGAATGGCCTCGTTGGTGGCGCTGATGGCGCCGAACATGCGGTTGAGCCGCCGCATCGCCCGCTCGCCGGTCTGCCGCGCGGTCTCGCGCGCGAAATTGTCGAGGGCATAGGAGATGTTGGCCGACATGCGCTCGAACAGCGACACCATCTGCTCGTTCAGCGAGCCGGCTTCGCTGCGGGTCACGTACAGCACGCCGACACTCTTGCCGTTGCAGAGCAGCGGCAGCGCCGCGGCCGCGCCGATGTGGGCCCGGGCAGCGCCCTTGCGCCACGCCAGCGAGCGCGGATCGTTCAGATAGTCGTTGCTGACGCACAGCTTCTGATCGCGAAATGCTTCGCCGCCGACGCCGGATCCTTCGGGTGTGCCGGCGTCCGTGGTGATCTCGATCGAGCGCAGCCGCGGGATGTCGTCGCCACAGCCGGCCGCAAAGCAGAGCCGCCGGCCGTCCGGTCCCGCCAGGAACACGGCCACGGCCAAAAAGTCTCCGCTCGCAAACCCGGCGTCGCAGACCTTCTGGTACAGCTCGTCCGGCGATTTTGCGTAGAGGATCGCTTCGTTGATGGCGCTCAGCGCCGCAAAGGTGCGCGCGAGTGTCGTCGGCACGATCTCAGCTCCCGGGCATTTCTGCCTAATTTTCCCGGGTGCTTTATGAACGGCCATCGCCTAAACGGTCGTTATTGCGGGCCGCAAACCGTCGATCAAAGTGAACGAGCTGCGAACGACCTCCGCCAAACTATCGAAAATACCGCCGCCCGGGACAAATCTTCGACCAAAGGCGCGCGCTCTTTACGAATTTGCAGCCCTGTATTGGTTTACGGGAGATTGATATCGGTCCAGCGCTTTGAGACGATGACCCCAACAACCGCCCGCCGGATGTCATGACAAGGGCGATGACCGGGGAGACGCCATGCCGATCGTCAGGGCCGACCGCCTCACGCGCATCAGCGCCGCACTGCTCCAGGCGGCAGGAGCTTCCCAGGAAGAGGCCGATGCGGTCGCGACCGGCTGCGTCAACGCCAATCTCGCCGGCCACGACTCCCAYGGTGTGATCGCGGTTCCCACCTATATCGACCGCATCAAGGCCGGGCACATCGTTCCCGGTGCGAAATGGACCATCGTCCAGGAATCGCCGACCACCACCGTGATCGACGGCCATTGGGGATTTGGTTTCCACGTCAACGCCAGGGCGATGGCGCTGACGATCGAGAAGGCGAAGACGGCGAATGTCGCCGCCTGCACCGTGTTCCGGCAGAGCCATGTCGGCCGCCTCGCCGCTTATCCGCTGATGGCGATGCGCGAAGGCATGATCGGGATTGCAACGGCGGACTCCGGCCGCTCGCCGAAGCACGTGGCGCCGTTCGGCGGCAAGGAGGCGCGGCTCGGCACCAACCCGATCTCGATCGCGGTGCCGTCCGATCTCGACGCGCCGTTCTACCTGGACATGGCGACCTCGGCGGTCGCGGCCGGCAAGATCCAGCTCGCCGTGGYCCGCGGCGAGGAGATCCCGGCGGGATGGATCATCGATGCCGAGGGACGGCACACCACCGACCCGGCCCAGTACCGCAAGGGCGGCGCGCTGCTGCCGCTGGGCGGCACCGAGGGCTACAAGGGCAGCGGGCTTGCTGCCATGGTCGAGGTGCTGTGCGGCCTGCTCACCGGTCTCGGCTTCGGCGTCGAGCCCACGGGGCGGCACAATGACGGCTGCTTCATGGCGGTGTTCAACGTCGCCGCGTTCCGCCCGCTGAAGGAGTTCAAGCGCGAGGTCGCCGAATTCGCCCGCTATCTGAAATCGACCCCACCCTCCGAGGGCAGCACGGGCGTCTACTATCCAGGCGAGATCGAAGGCGAGCGTGCGCAGCAGCGGCTGCGTGACGGCATCGAGGTCGAGGATGCCACCTGGGACAAGCTGCGCACGCTGGCGCGAGAGTACCGGCTCGACACGGTGCTCGACCTGGCCTGACGGAATTCGGAGAACAGCAGCATGACGCGGCAGATGGTACTGGTCGGCTTCCTCCAGGCGCAAAACTGCACCAATTTGCCGAGCTCCTGGCGGCATCCGGACTCGCGCGACGATTCGATGTCGGCGGACTATTATCAGGAGATCGCCAGGATCCTCGAAGCCGGCAAGTTTCACATGGCTTTCTTCGACGACCGCCTGGCGATGCCGGACCGCTACGGCAACGACCACGCCCACACCGTCGAATACGGCATCCGCTGCGTGAAGATGGATCCGCTGATCGTGCTGACCACGATGGGCATGGTCACCGACAAGCTCGGCCTTGGCGCGACCTGCTCGACCACCTATTACGAGCCGTTCGACGTCGCGCGCCGCTTCGCGACGCTCGATTTGATGTCCGGCGGGCGCGCGGGCTGGAACGTCGTCACCTCGCTCAACGACGGCGAGGCGCTCAACATGGGCCGGGACTCCCATCCCGAACATGATTCCCGCTACGACCGCGCCGACGAGTTCATGGAGGTCGTGCTCGGCCATTGGGACACCTGGGAGGACGGCGCGCTCATCATGGACAAGACGAGCGGCCGCTTTGCCGATCCGGCCAAGGTGAAGCGGCTCGATCACAGGGGAGCGGCCTTCAAGTCGCGCGGGCCGTTCACCGTGCCGCGCTCGCAACAGGGCCATCCTGTCATCATCCAGGCCGGCGCATCCGGCCGCGGCCAGCGCTTTGCCGGCCGCTGGGGCGAGGTAATCTTCACCGCCGCGCGCAACCTCGCCGCGGCCAAGGAGGGTTGTGCGGCCGTGCGTAACGAAGCCGCCAAAGCCGGCCGTGATCYCGACCAGATGTTTCTCTGCAACCTGACGACGCCGGTCTGCGGCGCAACCAAGACCGAAGCCGAAGACAAGATGGCGCTGATCAACAAGCTGCCGCTCCAGATCGACGCGCTGTCGCTGCTCGCCGAAGCGCTCAATTACGATTTCGCCTCCAAGGACCTCGACGAGCCGCTGACGACGGAAGAGCTGAAGAGCATGCAGGGCATCCTGGGCATCCGCGACGGCGTGCTGAAGAATTCGGGCAAGAGCAATCCGAGCGCGCGCGATTTCGTCACCTTCTCCGGCCGTGGCCAGGTGCAGGACGCAATGGTCGGCGGCCCCAAGGAGATCGCGGACAAGCTCGAAGAAATGTTCGTCGAGCGCGGCTGCGACGGATTTGTCATCGCGGCCACCTACGTGCCCGGCTCCTACGCCGATTTCGTGCGCCATATCGTGCCGGAATTGCAGCGGCGCGGCTTGTTCCAGAAGGACTATCGCGGCAGGACGCTGCGGGAAAACCTCGGCTTGCGGCGGCCCGCTGCCGGTGCCTGGAAGGTGCATCCGCGCGATGCTGCGGAATAACAACGAGGACACCACATGCGCTGGCTGAAATTCACTGCCTCGGACAAGACCTCCTGGGGGATCGTTGAAGGCGACCAGGTCATCGCAGTCGACGGCGATCCCTTCGGCGAATGGCAGCGCACCTCGCGCACGCATCCGCTTGGCGACGTCAAGATCGAGCTGCCGCTGATCCCGCGCACCTTCTATTGCGTCGGCCTCAACTATTTGAAGCACCTGAAGGAGGCCGCCGACAAGCGCGGCGAGGTGCCGGCCGTGCCTGACCGGCCCGAGATCGGCTATCGCGCGCAAAACGCGCTGATCGCGCATGACGAGGAGGTCGTGATCCCCTCTTTCGCGACGGACAGGATCCACTACGAGGGCGAGCTCGTCGTCGTCATCGGCAAGAAGGTCAAGCACCTCACCAAACAGAACGCGATGGATTGCGTGTTCGGCTACACCATCGGCAACGACGTCAGCGAGCGCAGCTGGCAGAAGGCGGACCGCAGCCTGTGGCGCTCGAAGAACGCCGACACGTTCAAGCCGATGGGCCCGTGGATCGAGACCGAGGCCAATCTCGCCAGGATGCAGACGATCGTCAGGGTCAACGGCAAGGAGACCAACCGCTTCCACACCAACGACATGATCTTCGGCGTGGTACCGTTCCTGGTCGAGCTGACCAAGTATTTCACGTTATGGCCCGGCGATGTGATCTGGATGGGCACCGACGGCGCCTCGCCGGACATCAAGCATGGCGATGTCGTGGAGATCGAAATTACCGGCATCGGCACACTGCGCAATCGGTTCGTGCGGGAGCAGCGGTAGATCAGTTCGTGCCGCCTGAGCGACCCTTCACATGATCGATAAAGGCCCGCAACTTCGGCATGATTTGTCGGTGACCGGGATAGTACAGGAACACGCCCGGTGTCATCGGCGCGAATTGCTCCAGGACGGGAACGAGCTTTCCCGTCGCCATGGCACCGGTGGCCAGGGGTGCAGGCACTTGCGCAAGACCCACACCTTCGACGGCGGCTCCGAGCATCGTAGGAAAGTCGTTGGCGATGAAAGGTCCCGAAACCACAATCTCGATCGAACGACCGTTGTCGTCGAGCGACCATGACGCAAGCGCACCGTTCGATCGTCGCAACCTCAAGCACGCGTGCTCACGCAGATCGTCTGGCCGCTCGGGCCGTCCGCGGCGGGCAAGGTAGCCCGGGCTGCCGAGGATAATGAGCGGTAGCGGATTCGTCAGGCGCACCGCGATCATGTCGGGGGCGATGAACTGGCCCAACCTGATGCCGGCGTCAAAACCTTCGGCTGCGAGGTCGACCAATTCTTCGCTTGCGGCAAGCTCCACCTCAATCTCGGGAAATGCCCGGCAGAACGACGCAATCAGCGGCTCCAGCAGGATCGGCACGACTGAGCGCGGGACGGTGAGACGCAGGAGCCCGGTCGGTCGCTGTCCGAGCTCGCGCGCCGCGCCGCTGGCGGCGACGAGCTCCTCGAAGGCGGGTCTGGCGCGCGCAAGGAATCTTTCGCCGGCTTCGGTCAAACCGACACTGCGGGTCGTGCGGATGAAGAGCGCGGCGCCAACGCGCGCCTCGAGCGCGCGTATCGCCTGACTGATGGCCGATGGCGTGACCCCGAGTTCAGCTGCCGCTCGGCGGAAACTGCGATGGTGGGCGACACTCAGGAACGCCTCCACGCCGTCCAGCGCGCCGTGCCTGACTGTGAAGTTCTGCTTCATGGCCCATCAACATTATCGCGAATAGTAACTCGCGGAAAGCAGCTTTACATCCGAATTGCACATGAGCCGTGCCGCTGCGGCAACCGCCGCGATCGGAGAAATGAAATCGATGAAGACAATCCGCAATGTCGTCTTCGCAGTCTCCCTCATACTCACAGGCGCAATCTCCATGGCCGATCCTTCACTTGCCCAATCGCAGACCGCGTCACCGACAACCGGGGTCATGGTCATCCTGACCGTCAAGGCGGGCGTCACCCGAGATCAGATCATGGCCGTCATGCCCGATGAAATCAGGCAGACCGTGCAGCTCTATCTCAACGGGACGGTTCGCGAATGGTATTCGCGATCCGACGGGCGGGGCGCCGTATTCCTGTTGAATGTCAGGGATGTCGCCGAGGGACACGCGATCATGGAGGGCCTGCCGCTCGCGCGGCAAGAGCTGATGAACCACGACTACATCGCGGTCGGTCCGCTGATGCCGCTCGGTCTGCTGATGGCCAAACCCTGAGCGTCCGCCGACGCCGAACCGACCGGCTTCGACCGCACCCGGCCGGACAGGCCACCACAAGGGAATCCGAACGTGCCGCAAAGCTTCAACCTTCCATTCGTGCTCAGCGTCGCAGGCGCTTTCCTGACAAGCGCGGTGGTGGCTTCGATCTACGTCTGGCCGGCACTCCGCGCCATGCCGCGCTATGAGGCCCTGAGACTTCTCGCGGCCTTCAACGCGTTCAGGTTCTTCGGCATGAATTTCATGGTGGCGGGATTCGTATCTGCGGAGTTGAGCCCGACTTTCGCCGCCGAGGTCGGATGGGGGGATCTCATTGCCGCCTCTCTCGCGCTCGCATCAATCGCAGCACTCTCCTGGCGATGGTCGATCGCCGTTCCGGTGGTCTGGGCGTTCAACGTCTGGGGCACGCTGGATCTCTTGAATGCCTACTACATGGGCGCCTACTACATGGGCG
>NZ_JBFUES010000159.1:0-10285 GCF_056403875.1 Bradyrhizobium sp. P2_E8 | reverse complement strand
CGCGTGAAGGTACCGGGATGGCTCGACGACGACGGTGTAACGGCTGAACTGCAGGCGGCTGATATTCTTGTCTTGCCCTCCTTGGTCGAGAACCTGCCGATGTGCGTGGTAGAAGCTTTCGCTCATGGATTGGCGGTTGTTTGCACCCCGGTCGGAGCCGTGCCAGAGATTGTGGAGCACGAGAGGACGGGCCTTTTGGTACCCGTAAAGAATGCTCCGGCTCTGGCCTCGGCGTTGGAGCGCCTTCTGATGGATCCCGCTCTTCGTGCCCGCCTTGGGGGGCAAGCGCGGGCCCAGCATGCTGTCCGATTTGAGATCAGTGCTTACGTCGATAGGCTTGTAGACGTGTGGCGCGGAGCGTCGGACAGAACAGCGAATTCCTCCGACCGCGCTTCACTTTCCGAACGGACCAAGACGTTCGCCACGCCTGGCAGATGACGCCTACCAGATCGGCGGTCTCATAGCATTGATCGGCGGATCGAGGCGAGCGGGCGTGCCGCGGTCATCTTCCGGAGTACTCACAATGGGCAACCACTCAGCCCTCGATGAACTCGCTCGACGTGTCCTATTCTCAAAACTCATAACCTACACTTGCTTAGGGTGACGGAGCACACTCCATTATGGCTCACTGGCGAACCTCGAGGGAAGTCGCCTTGCGCCCAGAGGATCCGACCGAGCCCGGCACGCTACAGCAGTCCCGCGATAAGGCAGCGCTGCCCCTGCGGAAGTGGAGAGCCGACATGAACCACATTCTGAAGAATTGCCTGTACTACGGCGCGAGTCAGGTTGGAGAACTGCCGTTCCTTCGCGCACGCTTCGCTGCTAGAGCGGTCATCATATTGTTTCATGAGATACAGCGGGATTGTCAGTCGGAGTTGATGACCGGAACATCAGTCTCCCTTTTTGAGTATTCGCTCGAATGGCTGCAACGAGAAGGATGGTCAATCGTCAGCCTCGATGAATGTCTTGAGAAGCTGGCAACGAATGATCGATCGCGCCGTTATGCGGTTCTGACTTTCGACGACGGCTACCGCGATAATGTCTCGGTAGCGCTTCCAATCCTGGAGCGACATAATGCGCCATTCACGGTGTACGTGCCCACTGGCGCCCCTACACGATCGATGCAGACGTGGTGGTTGGGTTTGCGCAGGTTATTTCTCTCGAGAGACGAGGTGACAATCGACGCGTTAGGCCGCCGGTTCCATTGTTTCGACATGCGAAGCAAGCGATCGGCATTGACCGACGTGACCGAATGGGTTCACCAGGATTACCGGCGCAGTGCAATGCTCGCGCCGACGTTCAAGCAGAATGGGATTTCGCTGGCGGCATTGAATGACGCATATTTCCTGGACGAACGCGAGCTCCGCATTCTTGCGCGTCATCCGCTTGCGTCAATCGGCGGACATACGACATCACACGCCGCGCTTGCCACCCTCGACGAGCCGTCGGCACGATCCGAACTGGCCGATAACCGCGGTTATCTCGAGAATCTACTTCAATTGCCCGTTCGGCACGTTGCATATCCGTATGGCTCGTGCGGCCCCCGTGAAGAGCGTTTGGCGAGCGAAGTGGGATTTGAAACTGCCGTAACAACACGACAGTGGCGATTGCACGATCGCAAGGTAAACCACTTTGCACTTCCCAGGATCGGCGTTTACAGTCCTTCAGGCTTTAGGGCTCGAATGAGCGGCATCATCGAGGCGGTTCAGGCGCGCTACGTGACCGCGGAGCAGCGCGGGGCCGACTCAACGGCGGCGCCTCGCGAGCGTATTGGTTAGGCTGCGCGGATATCCGTATCTAAATCGAGGTCCATACGCCTCACGATTTCTGACGCAGTACGATTAGGCGAAACATAAGAAATCCCTAACCTAGCGATCGTCGACCAAGCCCCCTCCGTCGCCGATAGCCGGCAAACCAAGTCTTATTGTGGTTCGAAGGTTGCAAGACTCGCCAACTCGGGCATTTCCGACAAGGGTGATCGCGGGCACCACGACATCGTAGGAAGGGGAGTACCAGCCGAGCAAGGGGTCCTTCGTCCCGGAAACTGCCTGCCAGGTCATCAGCTCGGGCAAGAGAATCTCGGCTTGTTCTCGTCCATTCTCGCCAGACCAGGAAAGCTGAGCCGTATTGCCGGTGAGAGCGCACCCGATGGCCGGATGCAAGTGAAACATCAGTCGAACCGGCACACCACCAGCACCGGAGATCTGATCATCAATGTTCAACTCACGGCGTTCGCGGTTGAGCTCAACCCGCCGGCGGTGAGTGATTCCGAAACGTCCCTGGTAGCCATCATGTTTTCCTTCAGCAGTGGCAACGGGCAGCGCCTCCTCCAGACCACTCGCTTCAACTAGGAGCGCCTGAGCCGCCTTCGTCCAAAGGAACGGTCCACCACTTTCCGATTGATCCGCGCCGCACACCTCGAGCGTGTTGTGCGCTGCAGTCGACCGGAAATACTTTCTCCAGGCCTTGGAAGCATTGTAACTAAATGTACCGGGATCAACCAGGATAGGCTGGCCACCGCGGCGCAGCTCGATCGCCAGGGCATCTGCATGACCGTGGGCAGCAATCGAGAGGTAGCCAAGCGGCCCAGCGTCAAAGACACAGTAAACCTCATTCGAAGTGTTGCTCTCAGAGCGCAAGATTACGAGTCCCGCATCAGGCGCGAACGAATTTCTGCTCTGGTGAAGTTTGTACGTGAGCCCTCCTGGCGGCTTCACAATGCGATCCCACAACCACGACCGTAGCGGCCGCTCGTTCAGACCCGGCCACCAAGCAGCTCGGCCAAACCACGCCGCACCGAGTTGCAGAAGATCGATCCATTGGCTGAAGCCTGGAGCGTCCAACAAGAGACCTTGCGCGTCGTCGCTGTCGCCCTGCCGGGGAGGACGACCTCTATGATCCGTAAAATCGGCCAGTCGAGAAACAATATCCGCCGCTAAATTCCAGGCGGCAGGCGGCCAGGGATCGTCGCTCAACTGCCCTTCAATCAAGCAAAGCACGAGCGCTTCCAGGACATAAGCGTTGTAGCCGCTGCCCAGCTCACGATTGATGCCGCTCTCGAAGGTCTGACTCCGGAACTCCCTCAGCAGGATAGCCCGGGCCTTCGCGCGCCAAGCCGCACTTTCCGAAAACCAGGGCATACTGCACGTCGCCAGATAAAGCCCGGTAGCCTCATAGATCAAATGGTTGTTGGCGGACGACCCCGAGCTCATTCGCCGGACCAGCAACCATTGATGCTGGTAAACACATTCGACGAAGCCTTTGTCATTCTCGAAATTGGACTTCGCGTATTTCCAATCCGCAAGCAGTCTGCGTGTCCAGACGAATGCGATCAGCCTCATACCAAGCTCGATCCCGCTGGACCAGTGTACGCCATTGAGAAACAGGTTGGCCGCTCGCCACGACCTGATCTGACCAGCAGCGGCCTCGGCGTAAGGAACGCTGCCCGTCAACCAATAGGCCATCGCGAGCATGGTCGTGTGGTGATGCCGAGATAGCTCCCACACATACTTCGTTTCGAAGCCAATTCCGTCCCCATGTATTCGAATGTCGAATGCATATGCGTTCCGGGGAAGTGTCACTTGGCTTTTCGGATCGAGATGCCAATCGACGTTCGGTGTCACGTCCTTCCGCTCGACGGAAAACGTCGACCAGCGTCCTTCCAGAAGTGCATCCGAGGCCATTATCAAGGCGTCGCGCGGCGCCTCCGGCGCCTCCGCTGCCATCGAGCGATCGAGCCCTCCGCGGAACTGCAGCTTGTCAGCTACTGTGTTTGGCCGCGGCGTGCCACCGCGTGCATAGAAACGATGTCGCCAGTACGCCTGCACGACCCGATCTCTGACCCGGGCGCAAATCTCATTCCGATCCATTGCACGCAGACGTCGAAAGTACCAGGTAGCATTCATTTGAGCGCGCCAATCAGCCAATGCCTCAAGATTGTCGGAGGCGCCGAGCACATCTGTCAATCAGCAACCATCATGTTCGTTCAATCAGCATGACGACTTACCCGGCATGGCCGGATCAATTCCGGCTGCCCCACGAGGCTCTACACGCAAAGGCATCCTGAATTGCGGCGCGAGATCGTGAAGTAGCTGCCCCAGATACAGCTTCATCTATAGCAGTTTCTCGCGGTACTTCGGCGTAGATACGAGGTGGTACCTCGCTCTCCCTACGACCGCGTCTTGCCCCTCCCACCCTTGTCACTTAAACTGGTCGAGCCGCGATGCAATTTCAGCCCAGCATTGGCGCATCCGAATGGATGCATCTCGAGAGAGAAGCATGAAACAGAGACCGGTCGACGCCCTCGATTTTCACACCAGCATCGCAATCGAGTTCGATCAAAGTTATTCCTATGACTCCAACCGGCTGGAGCGCCTGAAGATCTGGAAAGCGTATCTGGCAAAATACGCTTCCGGAGCCGACTTGGCCTACGATCTCGGCTGCGGCAGTGGCGCTATCACTTCCCTGCTCGCTCAATATGCAAAGCGTGTTACTGCCATCGACGGAGCAGAGGGGATGCTCGCTGTTGCGCGTAAGAATGCCGCTGCGTGCGGACTTTCTGACCGGATCGAATTCCGGCAGAGCAGGTTGCCCATACCGGGCCAGGTAACATTGCCCCAAGCCGATGTCGTGATTTCATCAAGCGCCATCGAGTATATGGACTCTGTGCCAGATGCACTGGCCTTTGCGCGCAGCCTGCTCAAGAAACAGGGCACGCTGATTTTTTCCATGTCCAATCGAGCTTCCATTTCGCGCAAACTCGTTCGTGCCGTGCATGGCGTTACTGGCCGGCCGGAGTACATCAAGTATCTCCAGCATTTCGTGACCCTCGCCGATTTGGAACAATATCTGGAAGTTAGTGGCTTTACGCCGGTTGAATTTTCTTATTTTGGTGGTGCCGATCGATTCAATCGCTTCTTGGCGCCCCTTCTTTCGCCGAGCCGTGCAAACAACATGATCCTCATCGCGGCACGTCCCCGCGAATAGCGGCAGTTCGCATCATTCGAACCGGTCTCCCCTGGCCTCTCGCCCCCCAAATAGAAGCGGATCCTGAAGCTGCTTCTTCCACGCTTTAAATCCGGTTCACATGAACCTGTAGCGCCGCAGGCGACCAGATGAATATCTCATGCTGAAAGCTTTATCATAAGCGCCTAGCAGTTTGGCCATCTCGTAGTCCCAAGCGAGCTCGCCGTAGATCCGTTTCCGGCCGAACGCGCCCATACGGTCACGTCGCACCGGATCATCCATGAGCTCCAGTATCTTGTCACCGAACTCCGCAGTGTCCGTATTTTTTGCATACAAGGAAGCCTCTCCAGCGGATACGCGCCCCTCGGTGAGATCGAATTGCACGATAGGCTTCCCCAAGGCCATGTACTCCATGACCTTGTTCATCGTCGATTTGTCGTTCATCGCGTTCGGCCGGTCCGGATTGACGCAGACGTCCGCGGTCGAGAGTATGGTGAACAGCGTCGTATCATCAACGCGACCGGCGAACGTCACCAGGTCATCCAGATCAAGGGCAGTTGCAAGTTTCTGGACTGCCTCCAGTTCCGGCCCACTTCCGACAATGACGAACTGGACATCATCGCGGTTTCGCGTCTCGCGGATGTGCTTGATCGATTCCAGCAACAGATCGATCCCTTCCTGCTTTCCAATGACCCCTAGATAGGCGACCAGAAATTCCCGCCCCTTCTTCCAGGACGGGTCCGGTGGAAGCGACCGCACGCGAGAAAGGTTCGGGCCGGAGCGCACAACGAACACACGGTCCGGATTCATTTTCCCTCGTTCAAGAGCAATGGTCCGATATGATTGGTTTGTCGCTATTGATACGTCGGCCAGTGCGAAGGTAAGGCGTTCAAACAGAACCATGACGCGCCAGAGAAGACCACGCCGTCCGAATTTCGCTTCGTAAAGTTCCGGATTGATGTCGTGGTGATCGAAAATGAACGACTTCCCAAACAGAAACTTGTGAAATGCACCGATCAAGAAAACGAGGTCCGGCGGATTGCACGCATGGACCACGTCAAAGCCGTGCTTTGCGAGAACTTTCAAACTCAGCACGAGCTCCCAAAATAGTGCCGCGCTGTACTCGGCCAGGTAGCCTGGCAGCCCTCGTCCTTCTGACGGCAGCCAGTGGCGATAGACGTTGACCCCGTCGATGACCTCGAATGATGCCGTTGCTTGCGGCCCCTTGGGACAAATGACAGTCACTTCATACCCGTACCGCGACAGCGTGGTCGCTTCCGCCCACACTCGGCGATCGAACGGCACCGGAAGGTTTTCGACAATAATGAGCACCCGCCGACGAGCCGAACCGTTGAGGGTCGCTTGTGCAGCCGATGCGTCGCGGGCCGAGCCCGCAAGGTTCGCGTCCAAGCCGACCAATTCGCAAAGCTCGCCGTTACGGGCAACCGACTTGGCTGATTGTGCTGCGGCCGCTTGACCAGAGCGGCCGGCACCATGACCGTCACGAAAGCGTGTTAACATCGATGACCCACTTCGTGCGTAACGCCATGCTCTTGGCCCATCCCCGGGTATCGATGACAAGGTCGAACAGCTCCGACTCGGCGGTCGATTTTGCGACTAGGAGTTTACGGAGCGCGGGCAAGCTCGAGAAAGCATAACCAAGATTCTGGCCCAACAGCTTGGACGGATCGACATGAGGATCGTAGATCGACAGGTGAATGTTCGCCTGGAGAAACTTGCGGGCCAGATCGATGTTGGGGCTCTCGCGAAGGTCGTCGCTGTTCTCCTTGAAGGCGAGACCGAGCATCAGTGCCCGCCCGCCCGCCGGAACTGCTTTCACGCAATTTTCAAACAAGAAGTTCTTATGCGCGTCATTCGATCGGAGAAGCGAATCTACGAGGTGGGTATAGGCCCCGACATCGCTTGCGATGTATTGGAGTGCGCGAACGTCTTTCGGCAGGCATGAGCCGCCGAACGCGCCACCCGGCTTCAAATAGCGGGCCGAGATGTTGAGTTTTGTGTCAGATGTGAAAATCTTATGGACAGTCGCCGCGCTGATACCGAGCTTATCGCAAACGCGACCGACTTCGTTGGCAAAGGCAACCTTCAACGCGTGGAACGTGTTGTCGACGAACTTGGTCATCTCCGCTGCACGGTAGGTCGTGTAGAAGACCGGCGCATCGACCCGCGCGTTCAGCTCGTCAAGAGCCGCGCACCGTTCACCATCCTTCGTCCCGATCACGATCTTCGGTGGATTGAAGAAGTCCTGGATCGCAACGGATTCGCGCAGGAATTCGGGATTGTAGACGAGCTCGACGAGATTGATCCTGTCTCTCAATTCGTTTTCGAAAATCGGAAAGATCAAGTCCTCGATCGTGCCGGGCCGCATCGTGGAGCGAAATATGACGGTCAACGGCTTCGCTCGTCCGCGACCGATCAACTCCGCGATCTGATGGGAGACCTCCACGACGTAGCTCATGTTATGAGATCCGTCGGCCGCGCTGGGCGTTCCCACACAGACGATCGCAATGTCGCAACTGTCGAGATGCTGGCTCGCATCCTTGGTGGCGGTCAGCAAGCCCTTCCTGACAGCGCGTGCTACAAACTCATCGAGGCCGGGTTCCGTGATTGGCGACTTGCCGGCATTGACGATCGCGATCTTTTCATCGCTGACGTCGATTCCGACAACCTCGCGACCTTGCTTGGACAGGCAAGCGGCCTGCGTCATGCCGACGTAACCAAGTCCGAACACTGCAATTTTCATTGTGGTTCTTCATCATCGCATTTCCTCCCGCCACCATAGCCTTGAGGCGTTCCGGGCAAGTGCAAGCAAAAGGGTGTCCGCCGGGGCTGAGTGGCTACCTAGTCGGGAGTACTCCGGTGATGAACTTCATCGCCGCTGCCATAGAAACGAGGCCAATGCAACTTTAGCGGGTCGAACACAGCTATCGAATTCTTCGATTGTGTCCTGCATCGCTTATTTGGTCAGGCATGGCTGCCGCCCTTGATGAAGTCTTCACGCCCGGAACGAAGTGGCTCATGGGCTGCCGCCAAGGCGCTACGTCGGCAGCCAGTACATGTGCTGAAAAACTCTCCCGTTGATGTGCACTTGGATTCGTGCGGCGCGCGGTTCGGTAATACCGGAGAACCTCTCCCGCTCTTCCAGAATGGACGCTGTCATCCGGCGGGCCACACAGAATCGAACATGCAGGACCGGGCCGGTACAACAGAGCCCCGTGTCCTGTCGGGCGAGAGAAGATCGTTCGCGAGCCCATACATTGGTATCAACAGTGGATACTTCTGTTGCTTCCCCCATGGCGGCATCGCCAAAATCAGCAACAGTTGCAGACACATGCCTGTGGCTGCCACAGGCGGGCCGCATTTGCGGTTTCGCCTTTTCGCCTTACTCGCTTATTTTTTTCGCCATACTCGCTCATTAACCAACCGGCCCAGCAGTCGGGGGGGCCACTTCAAATCCCACTGCTATGAAAGTCTGCTCGCGATGCCACGCGCTCGCGAGCACGCGGTATGTCGTGCGCCATCGCGTGCGCGGCAGTGGAATTCCCTTGTCAACGTCAAAGAGACACTCTGCAACTCGGAGGCCTGAAATTGGATACGACCGGCACAATCACGAACTTTACGTCTACCGTGAACAACCTCTTCGATATCGGTGGCGATGCATACAGAGTGGAGACAGCTGGCAAGAGCTATAGCCTGACCAATCCTGACTCCCAAACTCTGCGCTTCGAAATTCGACCTGGCGATTATACCTGGTTCGATAGTGCAGGAACCGTCGATCGCGCCAACATCGACGGTTCCGCGCAGTACATTCAGCCCGGCACTCCGGTCAACATAGGCTATCAGTTTATGGTGGAGGCAAATGGCCCCAATGGGTCATTTACGAACACCGCAAATTGGTTCACCACTGGAGAAATGCACAATAACGACTTGGTTCGTGGTGTGCATACCTCGCCTCCATTCGCCATCCAACTCTCTGGCGACCATCTGCAGGTTGTAGCTCGCTATTGCCTGCCCGGCGGCAATCCCAGCAACTCGTCCAGCGATCTTCATATGATGACGCTGTGGACCGACCCCAATCCCATTAAAACTGGCCAGTTTAACGACATTCAAATCCAGGCCAATTTCTCCAACACCAGCAGTGGGTATCTGCAGGTCTCGATCAACGGGACTCAGGTTGTGAACTATCATGGCCCCCTGGGCTATGGGGATCCGACCTATTGGATGGAAGGTCTCTATCGGAACGCAGGTCCAACCGAGACCGTTGCCGCCGAATATCGAGATACGACGCTGACAACCGGGTCGGCGGCAACTACGCCGACGACGCCGACGATCCAGCCGGCGGTGACGCAGGCCACGGCCACTCCGGGAACGGGAATCGAGCATGCCGGCGATGTCATCACGCTGACGCTCGCCTTCAACGAGGCCGTGACGGTGACGGGCACGCCGACGTTGTCGCTCAACGACGGCGGCAAGGCCACCTATGTCAGCGGCTCGGGCTCGGGTACGCTCACCTTCAAAACGACTGTCGCGTCGACCGACACCAGCACCTCGGCGCTCGCCATCACCGGCGTGAACCTGCCGAGCGGTACGGCCATCAAGGACGCGAGCGGTAATGCAGCGAACCTGTCGGGTGCGGTGAAGACGTTCACCGGTCTCCAGATCGACCCGATCTTGCCGGCGGTAACCCAAGCCACGGCTGTTCCGGGAACGGGTACCGAGCACGTCGGGGACACGATCACGCTGACGCTCGCCTTCAACGAGGCCGTGACGGTAACAGGCACGCCCACGCTGTCGCTCAATGACGGCGGCAAGGCCACCTACTTCGGCGGCTCGGGCACGGGTACGCTCACCTTCAAAACGACTGTCGCCTCGACCGATACCAGCACCTCGGCGCTCGCCATCACCGGCGTGAACCTGCCGAGCGGCGCGAGCATCAAGGACGCGAGCGGTGTTGCGGCGAACCTGTCGGCTGCGGTGAAGACTTTCTCCGGCCTGGCGGTTTCGACGGCATCGACGACGCCGACCGATCCAACTGCGCCGACGACGCCGACCGCGCCGACGCCGTCAGCGACCCAGCCGGTCCTCACCGTCGCGGATCACTCGCTCTGGGTGGCCGGAAGAGGCGGTTCCGTCGACCTAGGCACCACGGTGACCACGACCGACTCCAACGACGTCGTGACCTTGAACATCACAGGGTTGCCCAAGTACGAGACGATCACCGACAAGCTCGATGGTCAGACGTTCCGGGGGAATAACATCACCTTGACGGCAGCGCAGGTCGACAGCGGACTCGTACTGC
>NZ_JBFUES010000158.1:0-10298 GCF_056403875.1 Bradyrhizobium sp. P2_E8 | reverse complement strand
GGTGCGGGATCGATGCAGGCTCTTTACGCTCAGCTACTGGTGGGACTGATCAACGGCTCGTTCTACGCGCTGCTCAGTCTCGGGCTTGCCGTGATCTTCGGCATGCTCAACATCATCAATTTCGCCCACGGCGCGCTCTACATGATGGGCGCTTTCGTCGCCTATTTCCTGTTGAACCTCGGCGGCATCAACTACTGGTGGGCATTGCTGCTGGCGCCGATCATCGTCGGCATCTTCGGCATGATCCTGGAGCGGACCATGCTGCAATGGCTGACCGGGCTTGACCATCTCTACGGCCTGCTGCTGACCTTCGGCATCGCGCTGATCGTGCAGGGCGTGTTCCAGAACTATTTCGGCTCCTCCGGCCTGCCTTACGCCATTCCGGACCAGCTCAAGGGTGGCATGAATCTCGGCTTCATGTTCCTGCCGATCTATCGCGGCTGGGTCGTCGTCTTCTCGCTGATCGTGTGCCTGGCGACCTGGTTCCTGATCGAGAAGACGCGGCTCGGTGCCTACCTGCGCGCCGCCACCGAAAATCCGACGCTGGTCCGCGCCTTCGGCATCAACGTGCCGCGCATGATCACGCTGACTTACGGTCTCGGCGTCGGCCTTGCCGCACTCGCGGGCGTGCTCTCGGCGCCGATCAACCAGGTCCGGCCGCTGATGGGCGCCGACCTCATCATCGTCGTGTTCGCCGTGGTGGTGATCGGCGGCATGGGATCGATCATGGGCTCGATCATCACCGGTTTCGCGCTCGGCGTGATCGAGGGCCTGACCAAATATTTCTACCCCGAGGCCTCCAACACCGTCGTGTTCGTGCTGATGGTGCTGGTGCTCTTGGTGAAGCCAACGGGATTGACGGGAAGGGCGGCCTGATATGACAGCCTTGACGGACGATACGCTGCGGGCGACCCCGCGCGCGATGCGTGACGAGATGATCGTGTTTGTGGTGATGGCGCTGCTGCTGGCGTCGGTGCCGTTCACGGGGGTCTATCCGTTCTTCGTGATGCAGGCGCTGTGCTTCGCGTTGCTCGCCTGCGCCTTCAACCTTCTGATCGGCTATGGCGGCCTGTTGTCGTTCGGCCACGCGATGTTCCTGGGGACGGCGGGCTATTGCAGCGCGCATGCGCTGAAGGTGTGGGCGTTGCCGCCGGAGCTCGGCATCCTCGTCGGTATCGCCGCGGCTTTCGTGCTCTCGATCATCACCGGCTACATCTCGATCCGCCGCCAGGGCATCTATTTCTCGATGATCACGCTGGCGCTGTCGCAGCTGCTGTACTTCATCTACCTCCAGGCGCCGTTCACCCATGGTGAGGACGGCATCCAGGGCATTCCGCAGGGGCGCATGTTCGGCGTCCTCGATCTCACCAAGCCGACGGTCCTGTACTATGTCGTGCTGGTCGGCTTCCTCGCCGGCTTCCTGTTGATCTTCCGCATCATCAACTCGCCGTTCGGCGAGGTGCTGAAGTCGATCCGCGAGAACGAGCAGCGCGCGATCTCGCTCGGTTACCGGACCGACCAGTACAAGTTCCTGGCCTTCGTCCTGTCGGGCACGCTGGCCGGCTTCGCCGGATCGCTGAAGGTGTTCGTGGCGCAGAATGCCTCGCTCACCGACGTGCACTGGTCAATGTCGGGCGAAGTCGTGCTGATGACGCTGGTCGGGGGGCTCGGCACCATCTTCGGACCGGTGGTCGGTGCGTTCGTGATCATCGCCATGCAGCAATATCTGGCGAGCTTCGGCCAGTGGGTGACGGTGATCCAGGGCTCGATCTTCGTGATCTGCGTGCTCACCTTCCGCCGCGGCGTCATCGGCGAAATCGCGCATTACTTCCGGCGTTCGCTCTAAGTAATTGATTTGACGTCAGTTTACTGGTTGAGTGAAAGCGGTGGATGATCCCGGTTCCGCGGGCGTGAGGTAGTGCGCGCGCGGATCGAAAATGGTCTATGACAGTTTCGTGACGGCCCTCCCGGGCCGGGCCATTTCCAACCGGTAGTCTATCCCCATGATGCGATGGTTTCGCGCTTTCCTGCCCAAGGAAGAACGGTTCTTCGACCTGTTCGACCGCCATGCCCAGACCGTGATCCAGGGCTCGATCGCGCTCCAGGGCATGCTCAACGGGGGCGAAGAGACGCCGGTCTATTGCCAGCGCGTCAACCAGTTCGAGAACGATGCCGACAACATCACCCGTGAGGTGCTGACGGCGGTGCGCCGCACCTTCATCACGCCGTTCGACCGCGGCGACATCAAGAACCTCATCACCTCGATGGACGACGCCATCGACCAGATGCAGCAGACCGCCAAGGCCGTGATGCTGTTCGAGGTCCGCGCCTTCGAGCCGCCGATGCGCGAGATCGGCGCGCTGCTGATCGAATGCGCCAATCTGGTCGGCCGTGCGCTGCCCCTGATGCAGCAGATCGGCAAGAACGTCGCCATGCTGACAGCGATCACCGAAGAGCTGACCAAGCTCGAGGGCCGGGTCGACGATCTCCACGACATCGGGATGAAGGAGCTGTTCCTCAAGCATCGCGACGGCAACGCGATGGATTTCATCGTCGGCGTCGAGATCTACGACCATCTCGAAAAGGTCGCCGATCGCTTCGACGACGTCGCGAACGAGATCAACAGCATCGTCATTGAGCAAGTTTAGGGCAGGGGCCTCGCCGTGGATGCTGCGTTGGGTCTTCCCGTCCTGGTCGGACTGATCGCCGTCGCGCTGCTGTTCGACTTCCTGAACGGCCTGCACGACGCCGCCAATTCGATCGCGACCATCGTCTCGACCCGCGTGCTGCGGCCGCAATTCGCGGTGGTCTGGGCCGCGTTCTTCAATTTCGTCGCCTTCATGGTGTTCGGGCTGCACGTCGCCCAGACCATCGGCACCGGCATCATCGATCCCTCGATCGTCGATGCCCAGGTGATCTTCGCGGCCCTCGTCGGCGCCATCGTCTGGAACCTCGTGACCTGGGCGCTCGGCATTCCGTCCTCGTCGTCCCACGCGCTCATCGGCGGCCTGATCGGCGGCGGCATGGCCAAAGCGGGGATTTCGGCGGCGGTCTGGAGCGGATTGACCAAGACCGTGCTCGCCATCGTGCTGTCGCCGCTGGTCGGCTTCCTGCTGGCGATGATGCTGGTTGCGATCGTGTCCTGGGCCTCGGTGCGCTCGACGCCGTTCGCGGTCGACCGCGCTTTCCGCATCCTGCAATTCGCCTCCGCCTCGCTCTATTCGCTCGGCCATGGCGGCAATGACGCGCAGAAGACCATGGGCATCATCGCCGTGCTGCTCTATTCGCAGGGCCATCTTGGCAGCGAATTCTCGGTGCCGTTCTGGGTGGTGCTGTCCTGCCAGGCGGCGATGGCGCTGGGCACGCTGATGGGCGGCTGGCGCATCGTCCGCACCATGGGCCTGCGCATCACCAAGCTGACCCCGATGCAGGGCTTTTGTGCCGAAACCGGCGGCGCCGTGACCCTGTTCATGGCGACCTTCCTCGGGGTTCCCGTCTCGACCACCCACACCATCACCGGTGCGATCGTGGGCGTTGGCGCGGCCCGCCGGGTCTCCGCGGTGCGCTGGAACGTCGCCAGCTCGATCGTCTATGCCTGGGTGATCACGATCCCGGCCTCCGCGATCGTGGCGGCGCTGACCTGGTGGGCGGTCAAGATCTTCGTCAGGTGACGAATTTCAGCCCGGCGATGCCGGCGACGATCAGCCCGATGCTGGCAAGCCGGAACGCCGTGGCCGGCTCGCCGAACAGGATGATGCCAAGTGTCGCGGTGCCGACCGCGCCGATGCCGGTCCACACCGCATAGGCGGTTCCGACGGGCAGCGATTTGAGGGCGAGTCCGAGCAGGATGACGCTGCCGGCCATCGCCGCGAGCGTGATGACGGACGGAACAAGCCTGGTAAAACCCTCAGTATATTTCAGGCCGATCGCCCAGGTAATCTCGAGCAGACCGGCGACGAACAGGATGCTCCAGGCCATGACGACCCTCCGTGCAAGGCAGGGTCGTCCCCGCGGCTGATATGCTGATGAAAAGGAAGGCCGTCCTCCCCAGGGGCGATATGGGGCTGGCCGAAGGGCTCCGCAATCACCAAATGAGGCTTGATCAGGCCCATTTTCCCTGCCAAACGCTCCCGCCATGTCCGACATCGCCATTCCAGCCGAATCGCCGGCCCGTTCCCCGCTTGCCGCTGAGGTGGCGCGGCGGCGGACCTTTGCGATCATCTCCCACCCCGACGCCGGCAAGACCACGCTGACCGAAAAGCTGCTGCTGTTCGGCGGCGCCATCAACCTCGCCGGTCAGGTCAAGGCCAAGGGCGAGCGGCGCAACACGCGCTCGGACTGGATGAAAATCGAGCGCGAGCGCGGTATCTCGGTCGTGACCTCGGTGATGACCTTCGAGTTCGAGGGCCTCGTGTTCAACCTCTTGGACACGCCGRGCCACGAGGACTTTTCGGAAGACACCTATCGCACGCTGACGGCCGTCGACTCCGCCGTCATGGTCATCGACGCCGCCAAGGGCATCGAGGCGCGCACCCGAAAACTGTTCGAGGTCTGCCGCCTGCGCGACATTCCGATCATCACCTTCATCAACAAGATGGACCGCGAGAGCCGCGACGTCTTCGAGCTGCTGGACGAGATCGAGAAGACGCTGGCGCTCGACACCACGCCGATGACCTGGCCGGTCGGCCGCGGCCGCGACTTCCTCGGCACCTATGACGTCGTCAATGGTGGCGTGCGCCTGCTCGAAGGCGGCGGCGCCAAGACCGGCGCGGCGCAGCAGATCGAGATCGAGGAGCTCGCCAAGCTCAACGCCAATCTCGACGTCTCCGCGGTGAAGGACGAACTCGAGCTCGTCACCGAGGCGTCCAAACCGTTCGAGCTGGAGGCGTTTCGCGAGGGCCATCTGACGCCGGTCTATTTCGGCAGCGCGCTGCGTAATTTCGGCGTCGGCGACCTCCTCGAGGGCCTCGGCAAGTTCGCGCCCGAGCCGCGTGCGCAGGAGAGCGACCAGCGCAAGGTCGAGGCGACCGATCCGCGCATGAGCGCCTTCGTGTTCAAGATCCAGGCGAACATGGACCCGAACCACCGCGACCGCATCGCCTTCGCGCGCCTGTGCTCGGGCAAGCTCAGCCGCGGCATGAAGGCAAAGCTGGTGCGCACCGGCAAGAGCATGCCGCTGTCGAGCCCGCAATTCTTCTTCGCGCAAGACCGCTCGGTGGCGGACGAGGCCTTTGCCGGCGATGTTGTCGGCATTCCCAATCACGGCACGCTGCGTATCGGCGACACGCTGACCGAGGGTGAGGATTTCAACTTCGTAGGGGTGCCGAGCTTTGCGCCGGAAATCGTCCGCCGCGTCCGTCTCACCGACGCGATGAAGGCGAAGAAGCTGAAGGAAGCGCTTCAGCAGATGTCGGAAGAGGGCGTCGTGCAGGTGTTCCGCCCGCGCGACGGCGCGCCGGCGCTGGTCGGCGTGGTCGGTGCGCTCCAGCTCGACGTGCTGAAGGCACGGCTGGAGGCGGAATATTCCCTTCCGGTCGAGTTCGAGGTCAGCGAGTTCCAGCTCGCGCGATGGGTGTCGTCAGACGATCGCAAGAAGCTCGACACCTTCATCGCCGCCAACACCTCGAGCATCGCCGACGACGTTGACGGCGATCCCGTATATCTGGCGAGGAACGAGTTCTATCTCGGCTACACCAGGGAACGCGCCGAGGGCATCGAGTTCACCAACGTCAAGGACGTCAAGAAGAAGGGGTGAGGGCGCCCGTTTCGCCCACTCTGTAGCCACTTCCTCCGCTGTCATGCCCCGGCTTGACCGGGGCATCCAGTACGCCGCGGCCCATCGGCTTAATCACAAACGTCTCTGGAATACTGGGTCGCCCGGTCCCGGCTCCGCCAAGGGCTTCGTCGGGCTTTCGGTGTTGGGCCGGCGTAGCTTTAGCGAAGACGGCAAGCCGGGCGACGACACCGTCCTTGAACGCGGGCATGTGAACGTCGGCAGGGTTGACGTTATCGGCGGCAATGCCACGTTCCAGATATGTAGCCTTGCGAGCTCGCATCATGTGGCGCGGCATTCTCGTTTTTTTACTGCTGGCGATATCGACGGTCGCCGCCGCCGACGAACGGCCTCGGCAGATCAATCCGATCCCGTTTGCGCATGAGCCGTGCAGTGTGCTCGACTATCGGCCCTGCACGCCGTCCTATTGCAGCCCGCTCGAACCCGGCCCCTGCATTCCCGAGATCGACTACCCCTACGGCCAGAATCTCCAGCTCACGATCGAGAGCATGCCGTCCGAGACCGACCGCGCCAAATACCAGAAGCCGGATCACGATCTCGACACGATCGGCGATCTCTTCGCCGCACTGCGCACCTGCTGGTCGCCGCCGTCGGACAATGCGCGGGCGGGCATGCAGATGTCGGTGCGCTTCAGCTTCAACAAGGCGGGCGGCCTGATCGGCCCGCCACGCCTTACATACGCCACCGCGGGCGTTCCGGCGGACACCCGCACGACCTATCTGAACGCCATCAATGCATCGCTGAAGGYCTGCCTGCCGTTGAAATTCACCAGCGGTCTCAGCGGCGCCCTGGCGGGGCGGCCGATCGCGATCCGCTATGTCGACAATCGCGAGCTGGGCAAGTAGCGCATCGGTTGCGACCGGCGGCCAATCGATGATACGCCAT
This sequence comes from Bradyrhizobium sp. P2_E8, assembly GCF_056403875.1. NCBI lineage: Bacteria > Pseudomonadati > Pseudomonadota > Alphaproteobacteria > Hyphomicrobiales > Nitrobacteraceae > Bradyrhizobium > Bradyrhizobium sp. P2_E8. The sequence goes on along the minus strand of NZ_JBFUES010000158.1, from coordinate 3,619 downwards.
GGGCGGGGCTGTTGAGGGGAGGATGTCGTGGGTCTGCTGGTCATGATCCTGGGGCTGGTGCTGTTTTTCGCGGCCCATGTTTTCACGACGAAACGCGAGACGCGCGCGCAGGCGATCGCAAGGCTGGGCGAGGGGACCTACAAGATCCTCTATTCGCTCGTCTCGCTTGCGGGGCTTGCGCTGATCATCTGGGGCTTTGGTCATTACCGTGCGGCCGGCTGGATCGACGTCTGGTATCCCCCGAAGGCGATGAAGCACATCACGCTCGTGCTGATGCTGCCCGCGGTGATCCTGGTGGTCGCCTCTTATCTGCGCGGCCGCATCTATGCGACGCTGAAACATCCGATGCTGGCCGGCATCAAGCTGTGGGCGGCCGCGCATCTCCTCGCCAATGGCGATCTCGGCTCCATCATCCTGTTCGGCTCGTTCCTGGGCTGGGCGGTGTATGACCGCATTTCGCTGAAGCATCKCACCGACAGTGGCGGCCCGCCGATTCCGGTGGGCGGCGTCACCAACGACCTGATCGCGGTTGCCGTCGGCGTGGTTGCGTATCTGGCGTTGGCGTTTGCGTTCCATCCTGTCGTGATCGGAGTTCCCGTCGTGGGGGTCTAGCCGATCGGCACAAGACAGGACCCGCATGTCCATGCGCGGAAGTAACAAGAGCAACAAGCTTAGGACATTCCGATGGACTGGTCGCAATCTCAGATCCCGCCGATGCGGTTCGAGGCGCGCTTTGGCGATCGGGTTGTCCCGGCGTTCTGCGACAGGCCGGCCAGTCTCTGGGCGATGATCGCAGAGGCCCGCGCACGCAACGGCGACGGCGAAGCGCTGATCTCAGGCAATGTCCGGCTGAGCTGGCGGCAGGCGGTGGAGCAGGCTGCGCGGATCGCGACGGGCTTTCGCAAGCTCGGCTTGCAGCGCGGCGATCGTGTCGCGATCCTGCTCGGCAACCGCATCGAGTTTCCGCTGCTGCTGTTCGCCGCCGCGCATGAGGGCCTCGTCACGGTGCTGCTCAGCACGCGCCAGCAGAAGCCGGAGATCGCCTATGTGCTCACCGATTGCGGCGCCAAGATCCTGATCCACGAGGCCGGGCTCGCCGGGCGGCTACCGGATGCGCTTGATGTCCCCGATGTGATCCACCGCGTTGCCGTCGACGACGACCCGGATGTGTCGCGCTTCGCGGTGCTCGCAGACAACGCCGCGGCCGCCGCGCCAGTCGACCTGGACGAAGAGGACACCGCGATGATCCTCTACACCTCGGGCACGACAGGCAAGCCCAAGGGCGCGATGCTGGCCCATTGCAACATCGTCCATTCCTCGATGGTGTTCGTGTCCTGCCTGCAATTGACGGAAAGGGACCGTTCGATCGCCGCGGTGCCGCTCGGTCACGTCACCGGTGTCGTCGCCAACATCACGACCATGATCCGCTGCGGCGGCGCGCTGATCATCATGCCGGAATTCAAGGCCGCCGATTATCTCAAGCTTGCCGCGCGCGAGCGCGTCACCTACACGGTGATGGTGCCGGCGATGTACAATCTCTGCCTGCTCCAGCCCGATTTCGACAGCTATGATCTGTTGAGCTGGCGCATCGGCGGTTTCGGCGGCGCGCCGATGCCGGTCGCGACCATCGAGAAGCTCAAGGCGACGATTCCCGGCCTGAAGCTGATGAACTGCTACGGCTCGACCGAGACGACATCGCCCTCGACGATCATGCCTGGCGAGCTGACGGCAAGCCATATCGACAGCGTCGGCCTGCCGTGTCCCGGTGCTCGCATCGTCGCGATGGGACCGGATGGGCGCGAGCTGCCCCATGGCGAGATCGGCGAGCTCTGGATCCAGAGCGCCTCCGTCATCAAGGGCTACTGGAACAACCCGAAAGCCACGGCCGAAAGCTTCACCAGTGGATTCTGGCACTCGGGCGATCTGGGGTCCGTGGATGCGGACGGTTTCGTCCGCGTGTTCGACCGGCAGAAGGACATGATCAATCGCGGCGGCCTGAAGATCTATTCGGCCGAGGTCGAATCCGTGCTGGCGGGCCATCCCGCGGTAATCGAGAGCGCGATCATCGCCAGGGCATGCCCGGTGCTGGGCGAGCGCGTCCATGCCGTGGTGGTGACGCGGACCCCGGTCGCCGCCGACGCCCTGCAGGCCTGGTGCGCGGAGCGGCTGTCCGACTACAAGGTCCCCGAAACCATGGCGATCACCACCGAGCCGCTGCCGCGCAACGCCAATGGCAAGGTGCTGAAGCGGCAATTGCGGGAGCCCTTGGGAACCTGAGCCGGGCAGGCGCTTCGTCCGGGCTCTTCCGGGTGGTTAACGCCTTGATCGGGCTCGCTTTGCCTTGCCACCGCCATATCGTTAGGCTACCTCGCCGCCACGTGGGGGACGGGATTCCTGACGCGAACGCTGAGGCGCGCGCACCCGGACGGGCATGGGATGAGCATAAGTGTCTGAATTATTTGACGAAGTCGACGAGGAAGTACGTCGCGAACAGCTCAAGAAGCTGTGGGATAAATATTCGATCTACTTCATCGCCCTGATGGTGCTGATCGTGGCCGCCGTCGGCGGCTGGCGCGGCTACCAATATCTGGAGGCCAAGAAGGCCGCCGAGGCCGGCGCCGCCTTCGAGAAGGCCGTCGAGTTGTCCGAGCGGGACAAGCATGCGGAGGCGGAGACGGCCTTCACTGAGCTCGCCGCCAAGGCTCCGTCGGGCTATCGCACCCTGGCGCGGCTGCGTGCTGCGGCCGAGGCCGCTAGCCGCGATCCCAAGGCGGCCGCCAAGATGTACGACGACATTGCCGCCGACCGCGGCGTCGGCAGCGAGTGGCAGGATCTGGCGAAGATGCGCGCCGCAGGCCTGCTGATCGACAGCGCCAGCTACGCCGACATCCAGCAGCGGCTGGAGGCTTCCGCCGCGCCCAAATCGACTTTCCGCCACAGCGCCCGTGAGATGCTGGCGCTGTCGGCCTGGCGCAACAACGACGCGACCGCGGCCCGCAAATGGCTCGACGCGATCGCCGAGGACGGCGAAACGCCGGCGAGCCTGCGCTCGCGCGCCGAGTCGCTCCAGGCACTGCTCCCGCCCGTCGCCAAAAGCTGACGGACCCGAGAGCTGAGACGAGACACCGATATGCGCCGCACGCCTCGCCTGATCGCAGCCGCCGTCCTGATCGCCTTCACGGGCGTCCTGGGCGGCTGCTCCAGCTTCGATCCGACCGACATGCTCGATTTCCTCGACACCAAGAAGAAGCTGCCGGGTGACCGCAAGCCGGTCTTCCCGGAGGGCGTGCCGGGCCTCGAGCAGGGTGTGCCGAAGGATCTGTACAAGGGCGCGCAGCAGCAGCCCGATCCGAATGCGCCTGCCGTTGCGGCTTTGCCCGCGGAGCCGCCGCCTGAACAGGCCAAGCCGGGCAAGGGTGCCAAGGCGAAGAAGACCAGACAGCCGGCTGCCGGCGCGGCCGCGCCCGCCGATGCGCCTGCCGGCGAAGTCGATGGCGAGGTCCAGCCGGAGGCCGCGCCGCCCACCGCCGCGCCGCCGCCCAAGCAGAAGATCGTGCGCAAGCGCACCACCGTGCCGCCGCCCGATCAGCCCGTCCAGCAGGCCCAACCGACCCAGACC